>JAYWAQ010000590.1:0-3599 GCA_043782305.1 Burkholderiales bacterium | reverse complement strand
GCGTGAATTTTTCCGCGCCGTAACATTCACTGCATTCATGGCGTTCGGCTTTTCCGGATCGGCCATCGTGCACGACGGAGCGCCACACGCATGACGATGAACACCCACCGCAGTCTGGCCCGCGTGCCGATCAAATCGTACAACTTGCCGTCCAGCGAATGTCTGGCGTACAACAAAATCACGTGGCCGTTATCGTCGGATCGCGCCGTGCTTCTGGTGCACGACATGCAAAACTACTGGATTGATTTGTTTGAGGACGAGGCGGCCATTGTGAATCCAGTGGTGCGCCTGCTGAAATCATTTCGCGACGCCAGACTGCCCGTCGTTTATTGTCGGGGCGAGCGAGCGCGGACGCGGTTCGAGCGTGGACTGGGTCTGACCGTTTGGGGCGATGGGTTGAACGCTGCGCATGTGACCGAGCATGACTGCGCGATTGCCGATGCCGTCGCGCCGGATGCGCAGTCCTATATGATCGAAAAGTCACGTCACAGCGCGTTCTTCAAAACGCCGCTTGAAGAATTGCTACGCAAGATGAATCGCGATCAGGTTGTCGTGTGCGGCGTTTTCGCTCACCATGGCGTGATGGTCTCCACTATCGATGGTTACATGCGCAATTTTCAGATGACCCTGGTGGCCGATGCGCTGGGCGATTACAGCGAAGAGGAGCACCGCTTCGCGCTGAAATACGTGGCGCAAATGTGCGGCTCGATCAGCACCGTTGAGGGGATCGAGCGGGCGCTCTTCGCGACGACCGCGTAGGAAAACGCTACTTCGGAATCCCGTCGTTGGACAACTGATCCGCGCGCTCGTTGCCCGGATCACCGGAGTGCCCTTTAACCCAACGCCATTCAACGTTGTGCGAAGCGTTCAATTCGTCGAGCGCTTGCCATAGGTCGGCGTTCTTCACGGGTGCCTTGGCCGACGTGCGCCAGCCGTTCCGCTTCCAGCCGTGAATCCATGTTTCGATGCCCTGCTTGACATAGCTCGAATCGGTCATTAGTCGCACGCGACTCGTGCGTTTGAGCGCGCGCAGCGCCTCAATGGCTGCCATCAATTCCATGCGATTGTTCGTGGTCAGCCGCTCGCCGCCACACAGCTCGCGCCGATGTTCGCCCGCGATCATGAGGACGCCCCATCCGCCAGGGCCCGGATTGCCTTTGCAGGCACCGTCGGTATAAACAATAACTTCAGGTTCCTGCATTTATTTCTTTTCTGTCTGAGTCAAATTAAGTGCCTTGTGAGCCCGCGTTGGAACGGCGGCTGCGGCACGCTTGCGACGACCCGCGCGCGCCCAATCAGGCTTGATCAGGCGAACCCCGGCCACCCGCTTCACCGCGTGCAAAAAATACACGCCGCCCGCAAACGGCCACCAGCTGTCCCCCGCGCGCTCAAGCCCCGAAAGCCGTTGCAGCGTCTTTTCGTTTTGTGCCGGCAAATTGAAGCAATCGAGCTGCGCGTCGACCAGATCAAAACCCAGCAGCGTAAGCCAGTCCTTCGCGCGCGACAGCGATATGAATTCACCACCCCACGGCCCTCGCCGATCACGCCCGAAATAGCGCTTCACACCAAACAGCGAATACGGATTAAAGCCCGAAATCAAGAGCCGCCCCTCGGGCCGCAACACGCGAAACGCCTCGCGGAGCACCTCATGTGGCAACGCCTGAAACTCGAGCGTGTGCGGCAACACAATGACATCAAACTGATTTTCCGGGAACGGCAATTGATCGGGCTCGGCAAGAAGCGGTGCAGCCGTGTCCCACGCCAAAGTGAACTTGTTCGTCACGCGACTGGTCTGCAGAATTGGCACTGCCGCCGCACCCATTTGCAGCGCGTAAAATCCAAACAAGTCAGGCAGAACACGATCATAGATAGCCTGCTCGCGCGCGACAACGTAGTGACCGAGCGGCGTATCGAGCCACTCGTCAAAAGTCTCCACGTCAGTCGGTAAGGTCGATGCGTCCAATGTCTACCAAAAAATCAATGTTTGAAATTGTGCCGATCCCGGCGTTTGCTGACAACTATATCTGGGCATTGCTGCGCGACGGCCGTTGTGTCGTGGTGGACCCCGGTGACGCTGCACCCGTGATCGCGTTTTTGACGGCGCGAAGTCTGACGCTCGACGCGATTCTCATCACGCATCACCACGCGGACCACGTCGGCGGCGTTGCTGCGCTCACGGCGCGCTGGCCGGTTCCCGTGTACGGCCCGGCAGCAGAAAATATCGATGGCGTCACGCATGCATTGCGCGAGAACGATCGGGTTGCGCTGCCCGATTTTGTTGATGAACCATTTCGTGTGATGGAGGTGCCGGGTCACACGAGCGGGCATATCGCGTATGTGAGCGACGACATTTTGTTCTGTGGCGACACTTTGTTCGCGGCGGGTTGCGGTCGCCTTTTTGAAGGCACAGCGCAACAGTTGCACACGTCACTTATGCGCCTTGCTACCCTGCCAGATTCCACGCGCGTTTTTTGCACGCACGAATACACGCTGTCGAATTTGCGCTTCGCGCTTGCTGTGGACGGCGACAATACAGCACTTGTCGAGCGCAGCTTTGTCGAGCAGGAGCGGCGCTCGCACGACGTACCGACGTTGCCATCGAGCATCGGGCTTGAACGCGCGACCAATCCGTTTTTGCGTTGTGCTGAGCCTGCGTTAGTACAGAGCGCACGCGATCACGCGAACGCTCAGACATCGGATCTGTCGACACCGACTGATGTGTTTGCAGTGTTGCGACGATGGAAGAATGACTTTCGTGGCTAGTCTGTTTTGCACTGATTCAGTTGACCTGAACTCGCTAAATGAGTAGCATCGCGCGAGATTTTTGGTTGTCGCAAACGGTTAGTTTTTGGACTGGGTCGCGGCAGGCAACCGACACCATTTTTTGTTTAGGATGAGGCGTGCAACGCATACACACAACTTTCACGTTACTTCGCTTCTCAATTCTGTCCGCGCTGGAGCGTCCGCTAGCGGGTATCACAGGACGCAATCATTCCCACCGTCTTCAAGCTGCGAAGCCTGTGTTGATGGCCGCACTTTGCGGTGCGATTTTGATCGGCAACGCATCGGCACAAGTCAAATCGGATGCGACGGCACCATCGGCGGGCACACCCAACAGCGCTGCTGTCGCACGGCCCACCAATGACGCAGCGCAGCAAGCCGCCGCACCGGCGTTGAGCGCCTACGCTTCACCGCCAGCCACGGCTTTGGCATCGCCATCGATGACAACGGCGACGACGAGCGTACCCTCGGTCGCGCCTATGCCGCTCGCGTCGACCATGGCTACGTTGCAATCGGCGACTTCAACAGTACCGTCCGCCACGGCCCCGACATCGGCGAACGAAGCGCCCCTCATAGGCGTGGTCGGCGACCCGATCGTTGAATCCCCACCGACCGATTTGTGGGACCGTATTCGTGCCGGATATGCCATGCCTGATCTTGACGATCCTCTGGTGGCCAAATGGGAAAAGTTTTACTCCGAACGCCCGGAGTACATGGCTCGTATCGTTGATCGATCCGGTAAGTACATGTTCTATATCGTCACCGAACTCGAGCGTCGCGGCATGCCGCTTGAGATTGCGCTGTTACCGATGATCGAG
>JAYWAQ010000589.1:0-3604 GCA_043782305.1 Burkholderiales bacterium | reverse complement strand
CGGCAGCACAGACGTGATCCGCTTGTGCCTGATCGTATCCGTTTGCTATCGCTTGTGCGACGCGCGACTTCGCAACCAGCTGCGCAACTACCTGAACTTCATCCATCAATCGACGCGCCTGATTGTCAACTCAATTATCGATTTTCGCGCCGGAGGCTTTTGCTACCTTTGCCCAGCGCTCCATTTCTGCCCGCGCGAATTTGGCGAACTCGGTCGGTGGCATGCCGCCCGTATCAGCCGCAGCCGCCGTCCAGTTCGCTTTCACGTTGGGATCTTCGAGCGCTTTTACGACCTCCCGATACATCTTCTCCACGATGTCCGGCGGCGTTCCTTTGATTGCCCAAAGCGCGTACCACTGAGACACTTCGTTATTGGGGAAGCCCTGCTCAGCAAACGTTGGAATTTCCGGGTATTGCGGTGATCTCGTAGCCGACATCAACCCAAGCGCGCGCGCCTTGCCGGAACGAATCTGCGCGGCGGATGCGCTCATACCATCGATGAGTACGTCTAGCGAGCCACCGAGAAAATCCTGCATCGCGGGGCCCATGCCTTTGTACGGCACGTGAACCATATCAATTCCATTGGCTAGTTTGAACAGTTCACCCGTCAGGTGTTGCGATGTACCCGAACCCGGTGATCCGAAATTCAACTTGCCCGGATTGGCTTTCGCAAAATCGATCAGGTCCTTTAGCGTCTTCACCTGGGGCAACTTGTTGGGCTGCACTGCCACCACGAACGGCATAATGGCCAGAAGCGTGACTGGCACAAAATCCTTTTCGATGTCGTACGAGAGCCTCGGGTAAATCGATGGTGCAATGGTGTGATGAACGGCTCCAATCAAAAACGTGTATCCATCAGGTGCAGCGCGTGCAGCCTGTGCGGCGCCCACCGTGCCGCCAGCACCGCCGATGTTTTCGACGATAAATTGCTGACCGGTCTGCTTTGACAGTTGCGCCGAAAGCGGTCGTGCAAAGGTGTCAGTCCCCCCGCCGGCGGGGAAAGGGTTGATCAGGCGAACCGGTTTTGTAGGCCAGGCTTGTGCGTGGCTCGCTGACGATATAAGAAGGCTCGCGGCGGAAAATCCGAGCGCAACAAAGCGGGACAGTGATTGCATGAATACCTCCTGATGCATACCTGCGCCTGCGCGTCAAAGACGACGTGCAGCTCGTTCGATGCTACCGAATTTAGCGCTTGATTTCGGTGTGTTTGTACTTATTGAGAAAGCGCGTTGGCAACGCTAGTGCATCACGACGGAACGGGTCGCCCAGCTCTTTGGTGACCATCACTTCGAGGATGGTGGTCTTGCCGCGCTTCTGGGCGGCGCACGCATCGGCCAGTGCCGGGCCAACATCGGACAACTGATCAATTCGCAAGCCCTCTGCTCCCATCGCTTGCGCAACGCTCGCCCAATGCGGTTGATTGTCGAGCGCGACACCGAGATAGCGACGGTTGTAAAAATCAACGTGATTCTTTTTCTCTGCGCCCCATTGGCCGTTGTTGAAGACAACCGCCGTGACGGGAATGTTTTCCCGCACGCAGGTCTGAATCTCGTTGAAACTGATGCCCCACGCGCCATCGCCGACGTAAGCGACGGCAGGTCGATCGGGTGCGGCGAGCTTGGCACCGATGATTGTCGGGAACGCATAGCCACAGTTGCCGAACGCCATTGCGGCAAACATCGAGCGTGGCTGGTCAAAGCGCAGATAGCTGTTGGAAACGGAGCAGATGTTGCCGATGTCGGTAGACACCATCGCGTCTTTCGGCATCGCCTTTTCCAGCTCACGCAGCATTTGACGTGGGTGCATGTAGTTGGATGTTTTGGCGATTTCGACCGAGTACGCGTCGGTCTCGTGGGTCCAGCCGTCCAGTTCTTTCTCCCACGCCTTTTTCTCTTTGGCGATGGTCGCCAGACGGCTGTCGCGGTTGCCCTGACAGGCCAGTTTTTTCCCTTTCAGTCGCGCCACCAACGCCGCCGCCGCAGCCTTGGCATCGCCGCAAATACCGACCGAGATTTTCTTCACCAGCCCCAACATTTTTGGATCAGCGTCGACTTGAATAATCTTCGCGTTCTTCGGCCAATAATCGATGCCGTGCTGCGGCAATGTGCCGAATGGGCCGAGCCGCGTGCCCAGAGCCAGTACGACGTCGGCCTTGCTGATGAGCTTCATCGCCGCTTTCGAGCCCTGATAACCGAGCGGCCCACACCAAAGGCGGTGACTCGCTGGGAAGCTGTCGTTGTGCAGGTAGCTGTTGCACACGGGGGCATCGAGCAACTCTGCCAGTTTCACGGCCTCGGCACTGCCGTTGGCCATGATGACACCGCCACCCGCGAGAATGACTGGAAACTTAGCACTTGCCAGCATTTCGGCCGCTGCATCGAGCGCTGCTTCGCCACCGGCGCCACGCTCGATCGTCATCGGTGCAGAAATTTCAAAGTCAGCTTCGCCATAAAACAGATCGCGCGGGATGTTGAGTTGCGTCGGGCCGAGCTCGATGTGAGCCCGGTCAAACGCGCGGGCGGTGAGTTCCGCCATGCGGGCCTTGTTGTTGACGTGAGCTTGATACTTGGTGATCTTCGAGAAGATGGGCAGTTGATCGGTTTCCTGAAATCCGCCGAGGCCCAACGTCATGGTGCCCGTTTCGGGGGTGATCACAACGACGGGTGAGTGGGCCCAGTAGGCGGCGGCTGTAGGAGTAACGAAATTGGTGACACCGGGCCCGTTTTGGCCGATACACACGCCGTGGCGACCGGAGACGCGTGAGTAGCCGTCTGCCATGTGACCCGCACCCTGCTCATGAGCAACCGAGATGAATCGGATGCCCGCTGTTTCGAATAAATCGAGCGCGTCCATGTAGGCCGATCCGACGATGCCGAATACGTCCGTTACGCCTTGTGCGACCAGCGTTTCGACGAATGCCTCCGAAGGGGTCATTCGTGTGCGGCCACGCGTGACGCGGCGATCTACTTTGGCTTTTGTGGTGCTTGCTGATTTTGCGGGAGGAGACTTCTTGCTCGGACGGGTCGTCATGGCGCGCCTTTTGTTTGTTCATGAGGTAATCACGAGTGTGCAAGTTGGCAACCCTCGCAAATCGCGAACGGCGTAAAAAATGAATCTTCACGTTTCATTTTTATCGAATAATGACGATTGTGCATAATGCGTAGGTAATTAACTTAGGAACATAAGATGTTGGCCGAACACGACGAAGCGCATCGAGATAGCCGCGAAGCCGGATCGGCGGCGTTGCGCTCGCTAGCCGTGATGGAATTCGTGGCCAATAGCGAACGCTCAGTCAGTTTGACCGAAATCATGTTGGCAGTGCATTTGCCGAAGCCGACCGTGTTTCGCATCCTGACGACGCTTGAAGAGGCTGGCATGTTGCTGCGCGAGCCCGACGCCAAGCGCTATGTTCCGGGCGAGCGGCTAGCCATATTGGCCGGCAACGTTTTGCTGCATTCCCCGCATCGCTCGGCGCGCCGGGCCATTCTTGAAGAGCTGGTGGAGCGCGTCGGTGAGACCTGCAATCTGACGATTCCTAACGGGCATCTGGTGATGTACCTGGATCGCGTCGAGTCGGCATGGCCGCTGCGCATCAATCTGCATGC
>JAYWAQ010000588.1:0-10004 GCA_043782305.1 Burkholderiales bacterium | reverse complement strand
TACATGCGCGCGCCACTCGATTTTCGGGTGGCTCCAAAGCCGCTGTTCCTGCTTAAATCAGGCGTCATCGAACCAGTACGGGTTGGTGCGTGAGCGTGCTGCTGCAAATCTCTGATCCGCATTTCGGCACTGAGCAATCTCCGGTGGTCGAGGCGCTGGTGTCCCTTGCGCGCGAGCAGCAGCCTGATCTGGTGGTTCTCTCAGGTGATATTACGCAGCGGGCGACATCTGAGCAATTTCGTGCAGCGCGCAGGTTCATGGATCGTCTTGGCGCGCCCTTCTTGGCGATTCCGGGCAATCACGACATACCGCTGTTTGACCTGAGCACGCGTCTGTTGAATCCGTATTCGCGATTTCAGCGCGCGTTTGGCAAGGTGCTTGAGCCCGTGTACGATTCCCCCGATTTGCTGGTGCTCTGCGTCAATACAACCCGGTGGTATCGACATGTCAACGGCGAGGTCTCGACGGCACAAATTGATCTCGTCGCCTCCGCTCTGGCGCAAGCCAGTTCCCGGCAATTGCATGTGGTCGTTGTGCATCAACCGATTGCGGTAATGCGTGCTGCGGACGCGCATGACCGCCTGCGCGGATTCGAACTTGCGTTGCCGCTGTGGTCAACTGCAGGCTGCGACATCGTCATGGGCGGACACATTCACTTGCCTTACGTGAAGGCCTTGCCGAATCTGTCACGAGCCATGTGGGCCGTACAGGCGGGCACCTCCGTCTCATCCCGCGTCCGTGACGGCATGCCGAATTCGGTCAACATCGTTCGCTGTGGCACCGATGCGCCTGACGGGTGTAGCCACATTGAGCAATGGGACTACGCCGCTGCGTTCGACGCATTCGTTGCCTCGACGGTCACCGAAATCGCACTGGATCGGCAGACCTTTGCAGCCTGACCCGCAACTTCTGGAGCAGTGGGCGCGATGGGCGGGTCAGCATGCGCAGCTACTTTTTTCTGTGATGCTTGCGCTGATGCTCGCGACGACCTATACGTGTTGGTGGATGGTGCGGCGATACAGCGGTCCTGATTTTCGCTTTGCACAGTTGCCCGCGCGTTTGTTGAGTCTGCGCCTTGCGATCGGCTTGACCGTGATGCTGCTCGGAGTCTTTGTCTTCGCCGAGCTGGCGGGCGAACTCGGAGCTCAGGAGACGCTCAGCCGGATGGATCGGGCATTTACCGAAGCAGTACGTGACAACATCGCGACACCGGTTGTGCAAACCTTCGCGATGTTGACCCACATGGGCGACACCGCCTCGCTCACCGGGCTGTGCATTGCGGTGGCTATTGCGCTCGTGGCGCTGGGCCGATGGCGGGTCACCCTCGGCTGGGTGGTGGCGGTGGCTGGCAATGGAGTGCTGAACACCGCGCTTAAACAAATATTTGCGCGCGGACGACCGCTCGGGCCAGACGGGTTGGCGCTTGAAGACGGCTTCAGCTTTCCCAGTGGCCACAGCTCCGGCTCGGTCGTTGCCTATGGCATGCTGGCCTATCTCGCGCTCCGATTGCTGCCGTTTCGGTGGCATCTGCCAGCGCTGATGCTGGCGATGACGCTCGCCTTTACCGTGGGCAGCAGCCGCTTGTTCCTGCAGGTGCACTTTCCAAGTGACGTGATCGCCGGTTTTGCGTCCGGCGCGGCGTGGCTCGCCGTGTGCGTCACCGCCATAGAGCTCGTTCGCTGGCTTCAACAGCGACGTTCTTGGTAACGGCGTCAGGACGAGGCGCGCAACACCAGCACCGCATTGGTACCACCGAACGCGAACGAGTTCGATAGCATCGTGCGGACGCTCACGTTGTCGCGCGCGACGTTGGCGACGTAATTCAGATCGCACTCCGGGTCGCTTGTTTTCAGATGCAGGGTCGGCAGTGCAACCTGATGCTGCATAGCGAGAAGCGACAGCACACATTCAAGCGCACCCGCCGCGCCGAGCAGATGCCCGTGCATCGCCTTGGTCGCGCTGATCGGGATATTGCGCGCGTGCTCGCCGAACACCGTCTTGATGGCCGCCGTTTCAATCGAATCGTTGGCCTGAGTGCCTGTGCCGTGTGCGTTGATGGCGTCAATGTCGGAGGGTGCAATCGCCGCCGATTGCAGCGCCGCGCGCATGGCGGATGCCTGACCGTCCACGCTGGGCCGCGTGATGTGGCCCACGTCCGTCGTGAGCCCGTAGCCGATGATCTCTCCGTGGATCGTCGCTCCGCGCGCAACGGCAGCGTCCCAGGCTTCGAGCACGAGCATCGCAGCACCCTCGCCGAGCACCATGCCACTGCGATTTTTTGAGAACGGCTTGCAGGACGTGGCCGGATCTTCCTCGTCAACGCAGGCCAGCGTGTGCAGCGCCTCCCATGCCTTCAGCGAGCCGAATGAAAGCGGTGCTTCAGAGCCTCCGGCGAGAGCCATGTCAACGCTGTTGCTCGCGACGCGCAGCCACGCCTCGCCAATCGCAACGGCGGATGACGAGCATGCGGTCGAATAGGTCAGATTGGGACCGCGAAAGCCGTGCTCAATGCCGATCCACCCTGCAGGCGCGTTGTGCATGCCGAGCAGCACTGTGAACGGCTTGATGCGGTCAGACGCGTCGCCATAGAGCGTTTTGTAACCATCGTCGCTGGATTGGGTGCCCGCCATGCCGGTGCCAACAAAAACACCGGCACGACCCAAGTCCAACTCGCTCAACCTCAAGTGTGAATCAGTGAGGGCAGCGCCTGCGGCGACCAGCGCAAACTGGCTGACGCGGTCGAGCATGCGCAGCTTTGCCGCGTCGAAATATTGGGCGGCGTCGAACGACGATGTGGCGGCCAGCGGTGCAGCCAACCGGTGCGCGTACGGCGCGTCCAGTCGATGAATTCCCGAGCGTCCGGCATAGGCATTCTGAAACACGTCGGCGGCGCTGTTTCCGAGTGGCGAGACCACGCCGATGCCAGTGACCGCAACGCGTCTCATGACATGCGTAAAGACGCCGTGGTTGCCGTTGCTTCGTCTGGATCTGCCGTCCGGCCTTGTTCAACCATCAGCGCGTCAATGTAGCCGACCACGTCGCCGACGGTCGGCAGCGGTACCGGTTGCGTCGGCAGCGTGATTCTGAACTCATCTTCAACGTTGAAAAGCAGTTCGGCCAGGCCGAGTGAGTCGATGCCGAGCGCTTCAAGCGGCGTGTCCAGCGTCAGCGTATCCGGCGTCGACGAGTAATCCTTGATCAGCATCGCGCGCAATCGGTCGAAGGTGGTGGTCATGTTGTTTCCTTATGTGCTTTGTAGATTGGCATGGTTGGCAATTTTGGAAATGCTGACAGCAGGATTCAGATCGGTGCCTGCGGCCGCCCGCGCAGTGCGCGCAGCCAGCATGGCCACCAGCGCAGGGTCAATGGCTGAGTGTGTCTTTCCACCCCAGGTTGCGCCGACCGTCAACAGTCCTGGCCACAGTCGCGCCACCGCCATTAGCGGCACTGCGGCTATAGGTCGCATCGCACAGTGCGCGAACGCGGCCGCCAGACGCAGCCGGGGCGAGAACTGTTGACGCCACTCAGTCGCATAGCGTTTTGCAACGTCGCGCTGCCAAATGTTGTAAATCGCCGCATGAGGACGACCCGCGCGAAGCAGGTGACCACTGAGCAGCCACGCCGACTGCAGCGCCATGCTCATGCCTTCACCGATGATTGGATGTGCTTCGCCTGCCGCATTCCCGACGCGAAAAATTTCGTCGTCGGCCCGCACGCGAACACCGGGATCGAGCGGACCGCTGGCCAACCACGACCCGTCGCGTAAAGCCCCGCGCAACGCATCGCGTACGCCGGCGCATTCGCGCCTGAGCAGCGCCTCGACCACTTCTCCCGCGCGCAGTCCTGGTGACGCTGCGCGAGCGGCATCAAGGCGATCACGGCGGATGCAGCAGGCGAGCGTGGTGATGCCGGCGTCGGCAACGACCATGCCGCCGTAGCCGCCTTTGAAGCACAGTACAGGCAACTTGCCTGTCGGCAATGACGCACCACGAAAATTGGCTTTGAACGCAAACAGGTCTGACCTGGCGCGAGCCTTGGGCGGCAGCGCGCGCGCAAATGGGAGCGCCTGCCAGGATCCGTGGGCGTCGATGGCGACAACCGCGTTTAGTGCTTGCGTGCGCTCAGAATCGACCGCGCGAAGCTCCACCTCCCAGGCACCAGCGCTGCCGCGAATGTCATGCACGGACCACGGCTGCAGCACCTGCACGCCCGCAGATCGAGCTTGTTCCAGCAACAGCGTGTCGAGCATTTCGCGACCCAGCGCACGCCCCCACCGATAGCTTGAATGCGAGGCCGCCGGCAAGTCGGCAACAACCTCGCCGTCACCGCTTAGCAGCGCCACTTGCCGCAATTCGGGTCCGGCACAAGCTGCAAACGCGGCTCCGATGCCAAGGGCATCCAGCAATGGCAAATTGCTTGCGGCGATGCATTCGCCGCAGACCTTGCGACGAGGAAAGCGCTGCTTTTCGACAAGCGCGACTGACCAGCCAGCACGCGCTAGCAGAATGGCTGCGGACGACCCTGCCGGACCAGCGCCCACGATGACAACATCGAAGTCGGCCGCCATCAGCTCGCACCCACTCGCTCCGCGCGGAAGCAGTGGCTGAAGAAACCGGCTGAATATTCCTGTGTCCGCCAGCTGTCGCCATCTCGGGGCCACACTCGCGTGAGCTCGTGGTCGCAGAAGCCTGCGCGCACGCTAAGCACGGCGTCTTCTCGCGTCACGGCGTTAGCACCCAGCACGCCGATCAAGTGACTGCCCGCCAGCGCAAACCTTGAGCGACGGGGCTCGCAAGCGAACACACGGTTGCACCGCGCAGCCATCATATTCATCAGCGCACGGAGCTGTGCACCTTCAAAATGATGCAGGAAGAGGTTGGCGACGATCATGTCCCACCGCTCGCGTTTGCTGGCCGGCGCGCTGTCTTCCGTCGCCCAATCCATCACATCCATCACTTGTTGCCTGGCGGTCCAGCCGCATTGCGCGTAACGATCAATCGTTGCCCATACTACCAGCGGCTGACGATCCAGCAGCGTGATGTCAACCTTGGTCCAGGCCGGTGACCGCGCCTCGGCAACGCGCAGCATCAGGCTGCCGTCACCTGCACCGAGCTCAAGAATTCGCAGCGGTCTCGTCGCGCTACGAAAGCGCAGCATGTCGCTCAGTGCCCGAAGCACAAGTCCGCGCGTGCCCATCACCCGGTGCACTCGCTGCAAATCACGTCGCGAACGCATGGCCGCTGGGTCGTCCGCTTCCAGTCCGTCCAGCGTCTCAGCGGTCAGGATTCTCGGCATCATGGATGCGCGCTCCCAACTTTCAGCAACGCGCCGTGACAACTGAATCCGGCGCCGAACGAGGACAGCCACCACCAGCCGTCTGGTGCGTCATCGGCCAGCGCAGCCGCTATCACGAAATAAACAAATGCACTCGACAGATTGCCGTATTCGCGCAGCATCGCAGCGCTGTAGCGAAAATCCTTTGCTTCGAGATCGAATTCACGCGCCAGCGCCAGGAGCACGTCGCGCCCGCCCGCGTGCATGATCCACGCGCTGATATCCGCGCTACCTAACCCCGCGCGATCAAGCACCGTGTCGAGCACGCGATGCGCATAGTCCGCCGCCAGCGTCGGCACGGCGCGCGTGAGAATGTTCCTCAGCATGCCGTCCTTCTGTTCGAACATCAACGCGTTGCGCTCAGCCGGATTGATGAGGGACGCGCCGTCGATCCACTCGATCCGTCGTCCCTCGCCCTCCGGCGCTGCATGTCGCGACAAAACGGCAGCGCCGGCGCCGTCGCCGAACAGGCACGCACTGATCAACACGCCGGGATCGTTGTCGAGATACATCGCGGCACTGCTCACCTCGACACAAATGGAGAGCACGTTTTCGCATGCACCCGAGGCCAGCAATGCGCGGCCCAGTTGCAAGTTCGGCAGCGCGGCGGCACAGCCCTGACCGACCAGATCAAACGCTTGCACGTCAGCGCGCAATCCGAGTCGCTCAATCACGTGCCCCGACAGGCCGGGGCACAGGTAGCCGGTGCAGGTGCTGACGACGACGGCGTCAATGCATTTCGCATCGAGCCCGCTGTTGGCGAGTGCACGTTCGCCCGCCTGCGCAGCAAGCACGGGCGCATGGGTCAGAAAGCGCTTTGAAAGGGTGTTCGGGTCAATGGCGAACACTTCGTCTAGGCAATCAACGGCCAACCGTCGCGCCTCGATGCCATTATCCCGTTGCAGCACGGTACGTGCGATGAAATGTGATCGGGCATCGAGTCGAGAGAACCAGCCGGATTTTTGAAAGGCTTCAAGACACTCCGCTTTGGTGTAGCGGGTTTCGGGCGTGGCGGTGCCAATAGCGCGAACATACGTGGCCACGGGGAGTGCGCGTGACGGACTGGTCATGCGGCGGGAAGGCGGTGCCGGGTTCGCATTTGATGTCTCGCGTAGCTCATTGCCTGTTGATTTCACGTTCTGTCTGATGACTTCGTCAGCCTATCCATCAAAAAGTGTGGACTGGACTCTGAGTCGCGAGGATTTTGCGTACTGTTCGCATCGCTGTCAGTGCGGTGGCGCACAGATGTCGTGCAACCGACGCGATGAAAAAACACCCGATGCGGCGCCATCGAAGTGACAGAACTAAGTTTGTGCACGCGAGAAATTGCCCGTCAATGCGTCAGGTTAAAAATCAGCTTTCTTCGCAATGGCCCATTTAATGGGGGCGTATAAGGCATTTCGTGTAAAGTCGACTATCGAGTAAATCTGACCTCAGCCCATACGAATTGGGCGCCTTATAGAAAAGTTGAACAGTACATGCAGCGCGAGATCGCAGGCGTAAGGCGCGCGCAAGACGTCGCAGGCGATAATCAATAAAAGACCAATTTATCGACAAGGGACGGACGACATGCGACTCATACTTCTTGGTGCCCCGGGGGCGGGCAAAGGCACGCAAGCGAAGTTTATTTGCGAAAAATTTGGTATTCCGCAGATCTCGACGGGGGACATGCTGCGCGCGGCTGTGAAGGCAGGTACACCGCTCGGGATTGCCGCGAAAAAAGTGATGGATTCCGGAGCGCTGGTGTCTGACGACATCATCATCGGTCTGGTGAAGGAACGGTTGACTCAACCTGACTGCGCTGGTGGTTATCTCTTCGACGGCTTTCCGCGCACGATTCCGCAAGCCGAAGCTATGAAGGATGCGGGCGTTGCGCTCGATTACGTGCTGGAAATCGCCGTGCCGGACTCAGCTATCGTTGATCGCATGAGCGGTCGTCGTGTGCATGTGGCCTCGGGCCGCGTCTATCACGTCACGCACAATCCGCCTAAAGTCGCGGGTAAGGACGACGTCACCGGCGAGGACCTGATTCAGCGCGACGACGACAAGGAAGAAACCGTCAAGTTTCGCCTGAAGGTTTATCACGATCAAACCGAGGTGCTGCTCGGCTACTACGCTGATCTGGCAAAAGCTGGTGCTGCTGGCGCACCGAAATACAAGCGCGTGGACGGCGTCGGCAATGTGGATGCGATCACCGCAGCCGTGTTCGCTGCCCTGACGTGACCCGTTTGACGGTGATCGCCGTCGCCCGCTAGGTGTTGGAGACATCGTCCAGACTGTAGATCGCAACGACGTACTGGCGCTTGATCGATTTGATCAATACGCTTTGTCCGTCCGAGTTGCCGGTCACCACTAAAAAGTCACCGTTGAGACCGGCCTCTGGCAGTAACGGGCTGTGATGCACGAGGCTGCCGCCCTGAACGCGCATGTCGCATGCTAAAGCCCCACAGCGCTAAGTTGACTGCCGCACAGACGGGCGGTGTGCGACGCGTCAAAATGAAAACGCCCTGTAAATAATCCAAGAAGCAATCATGTTTGACTCTCTGCACAACCCCCTCACACTGGTCGGACGCATCCTGCTCGCCGCACTATTTCTGCCCGCAGGCATCAGCAAAATCACAGGTTTTGCTGGGACCGTGGGCTACATCGCCTCGAAGGGCGCACCGATGCCCGAAGTGGCTGCGACAATTGCGATCATCATTGAAGTCGGCGGCGGTCTCGCGCTCATCCTGGGCTTCAAGACGCGCTGGGCGGCGCTCGCACTGGCGCTGTTCACGCTCGTCGCGACGCTGCTCTTTCACAACTACTGGACACTTCCGGCGGATCAGCAAATGTTGCAGCAACTCATGTTCATGAAAAACATCGCCGTTGTCGGTGGCTTGCTGACGCTCGCCGCGTGGGGCGCCGGTTCGTGGAGCCTGGACGGGAAGAGCCGCCGCTAAGCCCGAGATCGCTACTGCGCGCGAGCGCAGTCATCTGCAGGGCGCAGCCATCTGTGTGAGTTTTGGATTGAGCTCTTTCAATGGTCTACCGTCAAGACTTTGATTAGCGAGTGTGCTCAACGCCTTCATCCGGGGCGGTCGCGACGAACAACTGGAAACCGTTGCGCTTCGCCCTTAAAACATCGTCAGCAGTGTCAACATCCCACAGTGCGTCCAGCTCAGCCCAGCGGAGCTTCGCATTGGACAGACGCGCGCGCGTTTGCGCCATCACTTCGCTCGAGCTCCATGCGACGTTTGCAAATGGCGCTGCGCTGGAAGCGTTTGTGCCCACCAGCACGTAGCCACCGTCTTCCGCAGGGATGAAGACCCACGGACAAAACGCGGTGAGGGCGTTGGCGGCATCCAGCAAATTCGCGGTCGTGAAAGCCGGGCAGTCGGTGCCGATCAACAAGACACTTTGGTGTTGCTGCCCCATCGCTTGCAGGCAGTGCAACATGCGTGCGCCCAAATCTGCTCCGACTTGCTGATGCGTCGGGACGTTGAATGCTTTGCTCCAACGCTGCACGGTTTCGTGCGTCAGATCATCGGCGACCCATAGCGACGCGCTGGCGTGGTGCACCTTACACGTCGTGCGCACCGTTGCCAGCGTACGCTCGGCGAGTTGCACGTAAATGGCTTTCGCCCCCTCTGCGCCGTACGCCGGAATCAGGCGCGTTTTTACGGAGCCCGCAACGGGCGCTTTGCAAAAAATCGCGATGTGGAAAGCGCTACGGACGTTTCGCATGCGACGGTCTAGCCTACCGATACCACGCGGCGAGCTTCATCGGCGACACGCCAACCCAATACGCAAAGCGCAGCCACCACATGAGAACCATTGTCCGCCAGACGCCATGTTTTTGCCAGCGGCGAGCGGATGTTGTGACGTGCTCGTGAAGGCACGCTGGAGCAGAAATTTTCTTCAGCGCTTTGCTCAAAGCGATGTCTTCCATTAACGGAATATCCGGGAATCCACCGACGTTGTCGAAGACCGATTTACGCACGAAGATGCATTGATCACCGGTGGCGATGCCGGTCATTCGCGAACGGAAGTTCATCGTGGCGGCGATGACTTTGAGCATGAGGTGAGATCGCGACCCATCGGCAGCAAGCGTGACGTCGAACCGCCCCCATACAGCGTTGCCCTCGGTCAACGCCACACCAATCAGCGCGTCAACGTTGTCGGGCGTTCGGGTGTCGATGTGCAGGAAGAGTAGCGTGTCGCCAGTCGCGATTTGCGCGCCAGCGTTCTGCTGCGTTGCGCGGCCGCGTGCGGCTGTGGTCGTGCGAACGCCATGTGAGCCTGCGAAAGTGAATGTGTCGTCGCTACTGCCACCATCCACCACGATAATTTCTGCTCCGCGCTCACGTAATGGTTGTAGCGCGACGAGCGCAGTCGTGATGTTTGCGGCTTCATTGAGCACGGGGATGACGATGGAGAGATTCACCGCGCGGCTCTCCAAATCACCGACACCCAATGGGACGTTGTTACGCCAGCGCACCACCGCAGGAGCTACCTTGCCCAGCTGTGCAGCCATAGCAGTGATCGCGAATCACGATGGGACCATCGTTTAGCGCATCCGGCGCGGCAGCGAGTACATCTTTCAAATGCGATTTCGCCCTGCCACCGGTCTTCGTTGGCAGCTCAAGCATCTGGTTGAAGTCGCAGTCGTAGAGATAGCCCTGCCAGTC
>JAYWAQ010000587.1:0-3609 GCA_043782305.1 Burkholderiales bacterium | reverse complement strand
GGCCGGCGTCAACTATCTTGGCCGGTCGTATTGCCTCACGAAGGAATGTTACCAAACTGGTGGTTGTCGCTGTACCCGTCCCGGATCTTTATCTTTGCCCATAACCTGGTCTTCCAGCGGTTTAGTTTGCGGCTCGCTCATGCTTCCGCCGGTTCCGTCGACGTCTTTCGTAGATGGCCTAGTATCAAATCCTTTGCCTTTTCAGCACGCCATGCCTTGATTCGGCGCTGCAGCGTGCGCAACTGAGCGTTGCTCGCGTAAACATCGGGCACGATCTTCGCAAGGCGATTCATCAGTTCCTTGGCGTTCGCTGCTGGCTCGTTGATCAGCCAGCCCTCGACGACTGGCCACGCGTGTGCGAACGGGTCGGGCCGAGTTCTCCACCACCGTTCGGTACGTAACTGCTTTTTGTGCGTTGGGCGAACCTCACCATCTTTCCACGCCGTGGCCAAGCCGGCGATGAACGTCGACACGTCGCAGGGTGCGTGAATCGAGGCGCTGTCCTGCGGCGCGCGTGTGGCCATGTCGTTCAATGTCTGCTGGGCGGTACGAATGTCGCGCAGCAATACGACCGGATCGAGGCGGCAAAGCTGTTCCTTGAGCTTGGTCTTGACTGCCTCGCTCACGAACGTCGAGGCAAGCAACCTTTCACACGGCGTCGCTGGTGCATGGTACTTCTTACTCACTCGTGCGCCGTCGCGTGTCTTTGATTTCAGCTTGAATGACGGCTGGAAAAAATTGACGTACAGGCGTGAGGAACAATACAAAGTCGCCA
Source organism: Burkholderiales bacterium (assembly GCA_043782305.1). Lineage (GTDB taxonomy): Bacteria > Pseudomonadota > Gammaproteobacteria > Burkholderiales > Casimicrobiaceae > Casimicrobium. The sequence goes on along the minus strand of JAYWAQ010000587.1, from coordinate 2,834 downwards.
ACGCCTGTGTGGCCATAAGGCCACTAAGTCTGTCGTAACCTACCAGGCGGCGTACGATGGCGCCGTTTTTTTGTTCGACCCACGCTTGGTCGTTTTTCTTATAGGGCCGCGAGCGTGTCTGTTCGAGCCCGTGGTCTTTGCAGTAGTCAAACACGGTTTGATTTATGAATGCACTGTCATTGTCGGTGTCCACCGCGAGCATCGCAAAGGGCAGGTCAGTCGCAGTTTTGGCCATTGCTTCGACAATCAATGACTGATCGCGCACTGGCATGGCAATGCATTCAGTCCAACCGCTCGCAATGTCGGTCAGCACCAGAGTGTGGACGAAGTTACCGTCGGTCTTCTTACCCCCACAGTGCTCAACCATATCGACCTCGAAAAAGCCGGGTGGTGGATCACCCCAATCCGAGAAGGTGCGAACTGGGATGCTGCGGCGAATGGCAGCCCCAACACCAGCCCGACGCTTGCGCTGTCCGTTGGCGCTCGATCGCGGTTCACGCAAGGCTCGATCGATTGTCGCTGCACTAACCTGCAAAAGCCTGGTCTTTACCAGGGTGTCCAGGTGGAGGTGGCCGTGACGTTCCATGGCGTCGACCAGAACTGGGATTAGTGCTTTGAGTCGTTTGCCGCAAACACGGTCGCCCGTTTCCCACAGCACGATGAGGGCCTGGCGCACGGCTTCGTCGTACAGCCGGTTACGGGTCGGCTTGGATGGCGTTGATTCAGCGCGATGGTCGGGCCCCAAAACGCGGATCGCGTGTTTACGGTGGTACCCAGTGACCGCAATGAACTCATCGAGGATCTTCGTCTTCTCAATGGTTGACCCCTCTCGATATCGGACACTAACTGCTGCAACTAACTCTTTGCGTGTTGCCATGCTGATTTGCCTCGTCACGTTGTGCTCCCACCGGACCATCCGTTGGGTAGCAATTTACGTGAGGCAATTGGTCAGCACCGGTAGCAAATAGAACGAGTCAATGCGACCGGTCAGGCTAATTGTCGCCGGCCACCAAAGAAGAGAACGGTGCAGTAACAGGTGCTAAATTCTCGCTCGATGACTCCCATTACCACGTAGCTTTCATGTGTAGCAGCTGCTTCGCCAAGTCGCTGCGTTTGCGCACTCGGCACCTCAATCGCCGCGTCGAGATATAGTCGAAACTCTTCACGGCCAGCCGCATCGCGTGCGCCTACGACAAGGCCGAAACCCAGGCCTTTCGGATAGCCCGTGATGAACGCTTCTGGAAAAACGATGACCTTCGCGCCAGTGGCGGCGGCTTCACCGATCAGACGAACTGCCTTGTCGATACAGGCTTCGGTGTTAAACGGCACGGAAGCCGCCTGCACGACGGCGACCTGAACAGCTGATTCTTTCGAATGTGAAGTCACGGCGTCGTCCTCAAATCTTGAGTTTCTTGGTGTCCGAAACGGCAATTTTACATCTGTGGCCTAAAGTTTGACTGAAGCTTACCTTCACGGGTTTTGGTGCATTTAACCTGGTAAGCGTTGTTTTTTTGTTCCGTTAAATTTAATTGGAAAATTTTTTCCGGACATCCGCGCGGTATCCTCTACCCCCATTCCATATCGACACCCCCACTTCGCGTTTCTGTTTCCCGCAGCCAAAAAAAAGGATGCTTTTCTGGCTGGCTAACTAAACAAATCTCTTGCTGATTCCGACAACATCTCACGGCGACAAACGCGCCACATCCGTAAGAAACAGCGTATTTCATCAGTGTGCCTGGCGCTTATGGCAGAGATTGACCGCAGCTACCTGGGTCGAGTTGAGAGGGCGATAACAATGACGTTGTTCTAACACTTTTGAAAGTGGCGCATGCACTAGGTACTACGATTCCGCTACTGATGAAGCAGGCGAAGCTGTAACCGCTACGCTGTAATCGGTCCGGGTTTTGCACGCGCACCAACTGTGAACGGCCGCTCACGAGAAGGTTGACAGGCCCGTTTCGACCCACAAGAGCCATTGGAGCTGCTCCAGACCGGACATCCAAACCTGGATAAGCGGACATTCGGAAACAGATCATTGCCCCCTGCGCGGCAGGACTTGTGTTAATTGCGGATACCGGTTCGGTGCTGCTGCGCGTCATGAATTACCCGTGCTGCGCGAGTCGTGATACCCAGCCGTGAGCGCAGCACGGCGTTGTTTCAAAAACAGAAATAGATAAAAACGCTGGATACCTGTAATCGCGCGCACTTGGGTAGTGCGGCCCGCGCAACGACAGCTTACCGTGCTGCACGAACCAGTTGGTTACCAATACTACCGTCTGAGATACTGGGCGGACTGACTCCCGCCGATGCGCCAGTCGCGTCGATACAAATCGTTTATCTCAAAATGCACCGATATTCCACCCGGCCCGCGGCGTGAGATTGAAGTTTACAGTTGGCAAAAAGCTCTGCGGCGTTCCCGCGTTACGTGCCGGTGAAGTCGGTCCTAGATTTGCATTGTCGATAAGGTATGGCGCTGGAGCGGCAGCCCTGAATTGAGTGACATCCACGAATTGAGGATCCGCAAAGAAACTATTCGTATCCGCACCGGTTATCGCTACCTTCCAACCCGCAAAATCATAGCTGCTGACGGTATTGAATCCTGCGCCAAATGGCGCTGTACTACCGCTGAAATACATGTTGTTGTTGATGTTGACGCCGGTTTGTGCGCCATTGAGTTGCGTGAAGATCACTGCGTCGTTGTTATAGCCGTAAATAATGTTGTTCTGAATGATGGAGTTTGTGTTGCGTTGTGTGCCGCTAGACGTATTGTCTTGGAGCAGAATACCAAACGTACTTGTATTCGGAATCGGATTGAACGGCATAATGATCGTGTT
>JAYWAQ010000586.1:0-3635 GCA_043782305.1 Burkholderiales bacterium | reverse complement strand
AAGTGGCTGCGACGGCGCATTACTTCGTTGCGTGGTGCTCGGAATCCTCATGTACCAGGGCGTACATTGCGGTTCCTGCGCGTCACGCGCCTCGTACTGCATCCGTCTCGCTCACTTGCTCAGCGCTTCCCTAGACGTATGCTATCCATCGCCCACACACAATTATCGCGATCCACAACAGCAGCGAGAAGATGGCTTGTCCGCGCGTGAATAGGCTTGCCGGATTCAACGGGCCGCGACTGTGCAAAATCGCTGCATTCGTGCCCGCCGTCATCAAGAGCAGCATCTTCAAGAGAAACGCGCCGTTCCCGATGAAATCGGAGGCCCGCGCCAGGAACATGAGGCTTCCGACCATCGCTGCGAGCGTGAACCCAAGTAGCGTCCATGGCAATGTCGCCATGGCAAGCGTGCGCACATCAATCGAGCCCAATCCGAACAGGCGCACGCCAATCAATCGCAAATCAACGATCCACAATGAGCCAAACGTGATCGCAATGGCAATGATGTGCAGCGCCTCAAGCGTCGGATAAACGAGCGGTGCCGAGCGCAGCCAGACAGCAAAAGGCCAGTTGTTCAGAGCGAGCGTGATGGCGGGATTCAAAGCGGGAAATTGACATGCATCATGGGTAGATTCTTCCACGGAACGAGACGTTCCGATCAACTGCCCTGGTGAAAGGCAAATGACGGCAGCTACTGGTAACTTCTACCCACTGCTAACTGCCGCTCAACTATTGCCGTCCAACGCGCGGCAATGCTTCAGTCGCTCTGGCACCCGCGCATGAAGGCCGCAATCGCCTTCACCCATGCTTCGAGGAGGAAGTCACATGGACGCCGATATCAGCCCAAAACCTATTTACAAGTCGCTGTATTTTCAGGTCATCACCGCTATCGTGGTTGGCGTGTTGCTGGGGCATTTCGCGCCGCAATATGGCGAGGCGATGAAGCCCCTCGGCGATGGCTTCATCAAGTTGATCAAGATGATCATCGCGCCGATCATTTTCTGCACGGTGGTCGTCGGCATTGCCGGCATGGAGGACATGAAAAAAGTCGGCAAAACCGGCGGCATGGCGCTCTTGTATTTCGAGGTGGTAAGTTCGATTGCGCTGATCGTTGGCCTCGTGATTGTGAATATCGTTCAGCCCGGCGTTGGCATGAACGTTGACCCGAATACGCTCGACACCAAGAGCCTCGCCGCCTACACCGGGCCGGGCAAGATGCAGGGCACGGTGGACTTCCTGCTGGGCATCATTCCGTCGACGGTCGTGGACGCATTTGCCAAAGGTGAGATGCTGCAGGTGCTGTTGTTCGCGATGATGTTTGGCTTCGCGCTGCATCGCTTTGGCGGACGCGGAACGCTGGTGTTTGATCTGATCGAGAAGACCTCGCATGTGCTGTTCGCCATCGTGGGTTTCATCATGAAACTTGCGCCCATCGGTGCGTTCGGCGCAATGGCGTTCACCATCGGTAAATACGGCGTTGGCTCGCTGGTGTCGCTCGCGCAACTGATGGCGACGTTCTACGCCACCTGCCTGATTTTCGTTTTCGTGGTGCTGGGATCGATTGCGAAGTTCAACGGCTTCTCTATCTGGAAATTCATCAAGTACATCAAGGAAGAATTGCTGATTGTGCTCGGCACGTCGTCGTCCGAATCCGTCCTGCCGCGCATGATGGCAAAGATGGAAACGCTGGGTGCGAAAAAGTCCACCGTCGGTCTCGTGATTCCGACCGGCTACTCGTTCAATCTTGACGGCACCTCGATCTATCTCACGATGGCGGCTGTGTTCATCGCGCAGGCGACCAACACGCCGATGACCCTCACGCAGCAGCTCACATTGCTTGCGGTGTTGCTGCTGACGTCCAAAGGCGCGGCGGGCGTGACGGGCAGCGGCTTCATCGTGCTCGCGGCAACCTTGTCCGCCGTTGGTGGCGTACCGGTCGCGGGGCTCGCGCTGATTCTCGGCATTGATCGCTTCATGTCCGAGGCGCGTGCGCTGACGAACCTCATCGGCAACGGCGTCGCGACCTTAGTGGTTGCGCGGTGGGTCGGTGATCTGGACGAGGCGAAAATGCATCGCCAACTGGATCGTGGCCCAGGTTACGTAGACGACGAAGAGCCGGAAGCGGCCATTGACGCGAACGACAGCCACATGGCGGTGGCGAAGTAGTTTCGCGAACTGCAACCGACTCAAATTGTGGGAGCGGTTTCACCGCGATACATGCCTTTTACAGGCCGCCCGTCGCGGTAGAACGGCTCCCACAAAAATCTTTCCGCTACAACCTACCGATTAGAGTGACGCTGATCCCGATTGCTCACCATTCTTGCGTGCAGCTCGGTGATCGCCTTGCTACCCGTTTTCTCGAACGCGAATGGCAACACTGCGTGAACAAAGCAGGCGAGGCTTGCTTTGAACAGCGCCCAGCCGAAGCTGCCCGCTACCAGAAAGTGTTCGCCGTACGACTCGCCGACTGACGCCGGATGCTCGGCGAAAGCGCGGTTGACGGTGGAGATAAGCGAGCGGTTTTGCATGGCAGATTGGGCGCTGAATTGGCGCTGATTGGATACCAAAATCATAGGGCTCAAAGCGCGCAACGCGTTTGCAAGTTTGCCTTGTTCTGCCATCCGCCTGAGCACTAGAATCTCCAAAATCGCAATTTCAGGAGAAAATTTTGCTAGATAAAGTGGATAAGAAGATTTTGGAACTCTTGCAGGTCGACGCGACGCTCGCGCTCGCGGCGCTGGCCGAGCAGGTCAGTCTCACGCAAACGCCCTGCTGGCGACGCGTGCAGCGAATGGAAGCCAAGGGCTACATCACGCGTCGTGTGGCGCTTTGCGATCCGCAGAAATTAAACGTTGGCGTTACCGTATTCGTGTCGATCAAAACGCGGCAGCACAACGCGAAATGGCTGGAGCAATTCGCCGCTGCCGTCAGCGCGATCCCCGAGGTCGTTGAGTTCTACCGCATGAGCGGCGACATCGATTACCTGCTGCGCGTCGTCGTTGCCGACATCGCCGGCTACGACCTGGTGTACAAAAAGCTCATTCGCTCGACCGAACTATTTGACGTCAGTTCTTCGTTCGCCATGGAGCAGATCAAGTACACCACCGCGCTGCCGGTAACAGCCGCATGAAATGGTCAACTTTATGATGAAAGCACCACTTGTTATGGTCTATAGCCGCAAAAAGCGTTAACTCGACTTCCGCCAATAATCGCGTTTAGCCATTGTTAAACGAGCGTTATCCGAAAAAGCTGTTACCGACCCGCCAACATTTTTTCGTCGCTCAGCCGCCGCGCGAAAGCGATCAGCGCGACGATGCAAATCAGCGCCGGCACGACCCAGATCGCGACCCATTCGAGCGGCAGAATAGTCTCTGCGCGCAGCACTTTCGAGAGCACTGCGAACTGTCCGTTCACAGGCACCCACACATCCCACCACGGCGCTTTGGTCTGCCGCAACCAGCTGATCAGCGGCAGCAGGCCAACGAGCGACACCGCCAGCGTGAGCGAGCTTTGTGCTTCTTTCGCTGTCTTGCCCGCTGCGCCGAACGTCAGCAACACGGCGGGCACCATGAATGCGAACGGAATGAGCACGGCCATGAAGCCGGTAAATTCGCGAGCACCGAAATTGAACGGAAG
>JAYWAQ010000585.1:0-3646 GCA_043782305.1 Burkholderiales bacterium | reverse complement strand
CCGGTGCGGGCAGTGCCAACGCGCCGAACACATTTTCAGCGCCGCAAACCGCCAGCGCTTCCCCGATCACATGCTTGTCGGTCAATGTGAACAAACGGTCCGGCCCGAGTTGGTAGAACACGCGTACTATTCGTGCGGAGGCGTAGCGATGACGCAATGTTTCAACCAGCTTGTCCGCATCAACGGCTTGTTGCAGCGCCGCCTTTTTCGCATCGTTGTGGGACGCCCATTCGCTGAAACGGCGCACTTCGGCGGTAATGCTCGCCAGCGTTGAAAGCTCGCTGGCATGCACTGGAATATTGAAGCGTTTGATCGCATCAATATCTGCCGCGCGATTGCCATTCGGCCATGCCACCACAACGTCTGGTTTCAACGCCACCACCGCCTCGACGTTGGTGCCGCGATAGCCACTGACTTTGGGTAACTGCTTCACGACATCAGGGTAATCGCAGGATTCGCTCACCGCCACCACCTTGTCGCCCGCTCCGGCCGAGAACAGAAGTTCGGTCGCGTGCGGGGACAGGCTGATGATGCGCTGCGGCGCGAACGTGCCCGGCGGCTGTGCGCGGGCTAAGGTCGCCGCGCCGAGAAGCGCGAACGCAGCGACCGAGACGAGTTCGCAGTAGCGCATGGCGATTACCGATCAACCGCCAGCGTCAGCCACGCACGGCGTCCGCCTGTGGCATAGCCATAGGCAAGCTGATAATCACGATCCGTCGCGTTCTCCACGCGCACGCCTACGCGGACGCCGGGCCACACCACTTTCGACGCGTATAGATTGACCAGCGCGTACCCCGCCAACACGCGGCTGTTGCTCGCGTTGTCGTAGCGCTTACCCGAGGCAAGCACTTCAACACCCGTCGTGATACCGAAGACGTCGCCGGTCACCTTGAACGCGCCATGTTGACGTGCGCGGCGCGCGAGATCCTTGTCGGTGGTCGTGTTTTTCGGGTCGCCAAAATCAAGGCTGCCGTCCAGCGTAAAGCCGCCGACCCGCGTTGCGCCCGCGAGCGTCACGCCCTGAAGCCGCGCTTTCAACACATTTTGCGGTGCGCAATTGAAGCTGGCGTCACACTGAAAAAGGATCAAATCGCGCACATTGTTCTGGTACGCCGTGACGCTCGCTTTCGAAGCAGCATGCGACCACTGCAGGCCGAGGTCAACGTTCTGACCGCGCTCGGGTTTCAGGTTGGGATTGGCGTAACCGGGATAGTAGAGATCGTTAAACGTTGGTGCTTTGAAGCTGGTGCCCGCATTGAGCGTAGCGCGCAGTTCGGGCGCGAGGCGATAGCCCAGGCCACCGTTCACCGTGGTACGGGTGCCGTACTGGCTGCTGTCATCAATGCGAACGGACGTGTTCACGCGCAGGGCATCGACCGACCAATCGCCGCCTAGCACCGCGCTCGTTGTGCGGCGCGCAGTCACTGGCAGCAGGTCGCTGCCGCTCACCGATTCGCGCCGCCATTCGAGCGCTCCGAGCAGATTTAACGTCGGGCTCATGCGCAATGTGTTCTGCCAACCAAGTTGATCGTTGCGCGTCTGGTAGTTGCCAGGAAACGCTGAAATGAAGGCCGACTTTTCGCCACCCGAACCGATGTGCAAGGTGCTGAGCCAAGCGCTCGTCGCCTGAAATTCGGCTACGCCGCCGATGTTGCTGACCGTGGAGCGGACGCGATCATCGAAATTACTACTGCCGTCGTACTGTGCGTTGCCGCGCGTCTCAAAGCCCGAGAAGGAGAGTTTCACGCCTTGCGAAGGGGCAAAATTGCCGCTGAGTTGCACAGTATTGAAGCGGTAGCCGTCGCGATCCGGGTTGTAGCTGAAGTCGCTTGGGTTGACGATTGCGTTGTAGCCCTTGCTCGCGTTTTGCGCGAAAGTCACCGTTGCGCCGTTCGCCGCGTCGCCAACACCTGCATTCACGCTCACCTGGCTTGAACGCCATTCGCCCACTGCCGCACGCACCGAGATACCCCGATCACGCCGCGTGAAAATCTGGATCACGCCACCAACCGCATCCGCGCCGTACAGGCTGGCGGCGGGGCCGCGCAACACTTCAATACGATCAATCTGATCGATGTTGAGATGTTGCAGCGAGGATAGCCCGCTGAACGATGAACTGATGCGTTGCCCGTCGATCAGCACTAGCGTCTGATTGCTGTTAGCGCCGCGCAGGAAGATCGACGGCGTTGCGCCGGGGCCGTTGACGGACAGCTCAACACCGGGCAGCAAACGAAGCGCATCGGTGATATCCACCACCTCCGCTTCGCGCAACGATGCGCCATCGACGACGGAGACATCGCGTAGCGTGGCCGCCAACGGCTCAGAAAAGCGCGAAGCAGTGACCACGACGGGTTCAAGCTTGTTTTGTGCGAGCGCGGGAAGCGCGACGCCAACTGCCAGCGAGGCCGCGATCAGCCGCAGAACGAAGGGAGCGAAATGGGGAGCACCTGTTCGCGCTCGGAAAGTAGAAAAATTTTGCATGACATTCCTGAAAAACCAAGCCCTCCGCTCGGCAAGCTGTGGGTGCTTGCTGGCTGGAAATTCTGGAAAGAGAACGCAAACGAAACCGGAATGACTTTTGAAAAGCAGACGGACGCAGCACTCGCTTCGCCGCGCTTCCCCGCACAGTTCGCATGATTTTTGTCGCCTGAGGTGGGCAACAAAAAAGCCAGGCCGGTCTCCGGACTTGATCGCCGCTCTTCGGGTTGCGTCTTCCCAAAACTTGCGTTTCAGTGACTTAAGGCAACCAGCGTTGATGCGATTTACCGTTGCGGGGGCAGTAGCGGAATAGTCACAGAATCATGACGCACCGCTTTCCCGTTTCACTCGTTGGCACGTCGATGACGCACTACAAGCACCTTGCTCGGAATCGAGTTTATCAGGGGCGTGCAACAATTCTTCCATGTCAACCGTTCAAAGCGATTTCCAGCGATACCGACGCCTGCTCGGCTACGCCAAACCCTATCGCGGCAGGCTGATCGCGGGCACGTTGATGCTGGCGCTGGTTTCGCTGTTGGAGCCCGTGATTTCAATTGCTTTTTCCCGCATACTGGATCGTGCGTTTGTGGCCGAAGGCGCGACAAAGGCGGCATCAACCATTGCCAATCCGCTGGCGCCCAGCGCGCTCACCCAGTCGTTCCTCGCGCCTCTGACCAACGCCCTGGATGCGCTGCCGATTCTGTGGTTTCCGCTGTTACTAGTGGCGATTTTTGCGCTGCGTGGTGCTGCCAATTTTCTCGGCGATCTGGCACTGCACTGGGTGGCAAGCCGTGTGGTGTTCGATTTGCGCCGTGCAACGTTTGCCCACTTGCTGCGCCTGCCAGTGAGCTTTTTTGATCGTAATGCGACGGCAGAGCTCACCTCGAAAATCACCTATGACACCCAGCAAGTCGGGGCGGTCACCAGTCAGGCGCTAACGACGCTGGTGCAGGATTCGCTCAAGCTGGTCGTCGCGCTGGTGCTCATGGCGTCCATCAGCTGGAAGTTGACCCTGGGTGTATTCGTCATTGCGCCGATTGTTGCCATAGTCGTTCGACTGCTGACCCGGCGACTGCGTGCCGCCAGCGTGGCGCTGCAAGCCCAAATGGGCGAGCTGTCGCGCTTTACCGATGAGGGTTTGAGCAATCAGCGTTCGGTGAAGATTTAT
>JAYWAQ010000584.1:0-10098 GCA_043782305.1 Burkholderiales bacterium | reverse complement strand
CGTTCACGAGGGCCAAAAGCTCTCGTGGGCCGCCCTTGACATAGATAAAGCCAGCAAAGGCGCGCTCGCGGCGGCGCTCAAAGCGGCCGCGTTTTCTGGTCGTTGCGGCACGGTGTTGCCGTTGTTCAACCTGACTGGCGTTGCCGCCACTCGCGTGCTCGTGTACGGCGCAGGCGAGACTTCTGGCGAAAAAACAGCGCTCGCCGCCAAAGACGCACGCGCGTCGGGCAGAGCGCTTGCAGGTTGCGCTGTCGACCAGAGCATTGCTGAGTTGACGATCTTTCCATTGGGCGAGGGCGCCGTCGACGCCATGCAACAAATGGTCATGGGCGTGTCCGACGCGACCTACCGTTATGACGAAACCAAGGGCACCAGCGCCAAGCCGAAACCCAGCCTGAAGCGCGTGCGCTTCGGCTTGCCGGACGACGCGGCGAAGGCCGCTCCTGTTGCGCTGAAGGCATCGGTCGCGACGATTCATGGCATGGAATACACGAAGTATTTGGGCAATCTGCCAGCCAACCATTGCACGCCGACGCGCCTCGGTGACGAAGCGAAAAAACTCGTGAAATCGCATGGCCTCAAAGTCACCGTGATGGATCGCAAGGCCATTGAAAAGCTCGGCATGGGATCGTTTCTGTCGGTGACCAATGGCAGCGACGAGCCACCGCGTTTCATTGTGTTTGAGTACGCGGGCGGCAAAAAAGGCGAAGCGCCCACCGTATTTGTCGGCAAAGGCGTGACCTTTGACACCGGTGGCATATCGATCAAACCGGCACCGGACATGGATCACATGAAGTGGGACATGTCGGGCGCGGGCACGGTGTTTGGCGTCATGAAGGCCGTCGCGGAATTAAAACCCAAGCAGAACATCGTCGGCCTCGTGGTCGCCTGCGAAAATCACATCAACGGCAAAGCCACCAAGCCCGGTGACGTGTTCACCAGCATGAGTGGGCAGACGATTGAAGTGCTCAATACCGATGCCGAAGGCCGCCTGATTCTGTGCGACGCGTTGACTTACGCCGAGCGCTTCAAGCCGAAGGCCGTGATTGATATCGCAACGCTCACGGGGGCATGCGTCGTCGCGCTCGGCAGCCACAACGCAGGCATCTTTTCGAATAACGACAAGCTGGCTGACGCGATCATCGCATCGGGTAAAAAGATGAACGACCGCTTCTGGCGCATGCCGCTCGAAGAGGATTATCAAGAAGCGCTGAACTCCAATTTTGCCGATATGGCCAACGTCGCTGGTCGCGAAGGCGGCGCGATCACGGCAGCCTGTTTCCTGTGGCGTTTCGCCAAGAAATACGACTGGGCGCATCTGGATATTGCAGGTGTGGCCTACAAGGGTTCGGGTAAGGAAAAGGGCGCGTCTGGAAGGCCTGTCGCCGCCTTGGTTGATTACGTTCTAAGCAACGAGTAAATGGTAGGGCGGACGCTGTCCGCCCTACCTGGACTACGCTGACTACAGAAGAAGCAACTGTGACGGAAATAAACTTCTACACCGCCGTTGCCAATCCGCTCGCCGCGACGGCGCGCCTGGTTGGTAAGGCGTATGCGCAAGGCCGTCGCGTTCGCGTAATCACGCCAGACGCGGCGGCGACACAACTGCTCAACAATATGCTCTGGGAGCATCCCGTTGAAGGCTTCCTGCCGCATGTCACGTTGTCATCGCCGCACGCCGCCGCAACGCCCGTGATCGTCGATCATTCGATTACGCACGAAGGCAGCAACGACGTGCTGATTAACCTCTGCGCCGAGCCGCCTGCGTTTTTCGCGCGCTTCGAGCGAATGTTCGAAATCGTTGGTCAGGATGAAGCCCTGGCGAACGCGGGGCGGGATCGCTGGAAGTTCTACAAGGCGCGTGGTTATCCGATGACGCACACGGTCATGAACAAACCCTAATCCGACGCTCCGCGGACAGCAGAAAAATCGCAAATTCGAGCATAATCAGGCCATGAGTACGCCGACTGCAAAAGATCTGCTCGCCCAAGCCGACCGACTGATGCGGCAACGCACGCCGGAAGAATTGCCTGTGCTCACCGATCTGGTGATTGAAGAGATTGAGTTGACGAGTCTTTCGGGTCGCATGGATGAAGTGATTCCGACGCGTTCGCGACCGTCGTGGATGCCCGCACAGCCAGCTTCGTCGTCGGCAGCGAAACCGGTCCAAGCACCGACTGTGAGCGCGCCTGCCGTGCCAGTGCCTTCGCCGTCAGCGTGGGTTCAACCCGTGCCAACGCCGGCGACGCTTGCGCCGTCAGCCCCGGTCACCGCGCAGCTTGAGCGCTCGCCACCCTTATCGGAGCTGTTTGCGGGGCGCGCGCGACCGCAGCAGGAGGCGTCCGCCGGGCAGGCAACGGCCGAGGGGCCCACCACGCAGACCGCGTTGGCGAACGTCCGCGAAAAGTTCAACGAGCAACTGCTGGCGAAGATGGAGGAGCTGCAGCACAGCGTCTTCAGTCAGGTGATGCAAAAGCTGGAATTGCATGCCGCCGGGTCGCTGAAGACACATCTTCGCGAAACACTGGAACCCGCGCTGATCGGCATCGCCCGCGATCTCGCAGAGCAGGTCGCGGAGGACACCGCAACGCAAGTGCGGCAGGTGGTCTCTGACGCGGTGGATGCCGAGATTGCGCGTCTTCGTGAGCAGTTTGCGAAGAAGCGGTTTTGACGCTGCAGTCCGCGCTTTCGCAGGAAGCAGCTTTTAGCTGAAACGACGTTTTCACAAGGGCTGATTCGCTATTCGTTGAATAGTCAACTTTTAGCAAAATGCACGTCCAGCCCGTGATAAATAGGGGCTGTAGCAAAAAGCTGTAGAGTCGTTCAGTACAATCTGCGTTCTATTTTTTGATCGTTTCGCGCCTTTAAAGCAGCGCGCTCGCTATTCATCATGTCCGCCACATCGCCGCAAACCACGACAAGCGCCCTCGACTCGCTCGCCAAATCCTTCGAACCGAAAGAAATCGAGAAAAAGTGGTATCCGGTCTGGGAGCAGGCGGGCTATTTCAAGCCCAGTGGCGACACCACAAAGCCGAGCTACACGATCCAGTTGCCGCCGCCGAACGTCACCGGCGTGCTGCACATGGGGCATGCCTTCCAGCAGACGCTGATGGATTCGCTGATTCGCTATCACCGCATGAAGGGCGACAACACGAACTGGGTCGTCGGTACCGATCACGCGGGAATCGCCACGCAGATCGTGGTCGAGCAACAACTGAAGGCGGAAGGCCAGACGCGGCATGATCTCGGCCGCGAAGAATTCACCAAGCGCGTGTGGAAGTGGAAGGAGTCGTCCGGCTCCACCATCACGCAACAGATGCGTCGCCTCGGTGCGTCAGCAAACTGGGGCTTTGCCGATGATTCGGGCGCGAATCAGGGTTACTTCACGATGGATTCGCACATGTCGAAAGGCGTGGTCGAGACCTTCGTCACGCTGTTCGAGCAGGGCCTGATTTATCGCGGCAAGCGGCTCGTGCACTGGGATCCGGTGCTGCAATCGGCAGTGTCCGATCTTGAGGTGGAATCGGTCGAGCGCGACGGCTTCATGTGGCACATTCTTTATCCGTTCTCCGACGGCCCGCAGCTAGACGTCGACGGCAAGCCAATGGCTGGCATGCACATCGCCACCACGCGCCCCGAGACGATGCTGGCCGACGGCGCGCTCGCGGTGCATCCGGAGGACGAGCGCTACAAACATCTTGTTGGCAAGTACGTCGATCTGCCGCTCTGTGACCGCAAAATTCCGATCATTGCGGATGATTTTGTGGATCGCGAATTCGGCTCAGGCTGCGTCAAGATTACCGGCGCGCATGACTTCAACGACTACGCCTGCGCGCTGCGGCACAACATTCCGCTGATCACGATCTTCACGCTCGACGCAAAGATCAACGAGAACGGCCCGAAGCAGTACTGGGGTCTGGATCGTTTTGAATGCCGCAAGGTTGTGCTCAAAGACCTTGAAGCACAGGGCTTTTTGCAGAAGGCCGTGCCGCACAAGAGTATGGTGCCGATGTGTGAACGCACGGGCCAGATCGTGGAGCCGATGCTCACCGATCAATGGTTCGTTGCCATGAGCAAAGCCACGCCAAAGCACGCCGGCGGTATCGCCGGTCGCGCGCTGGACGCGGTCAAAAATGGCGATGTCAAGTTCTATCCGGAGCACTGGACCAGCACCTATAACCACTGGCTCGGCAACATTCAGGACTGGTGTGTTTCGCGGCAACTGTGGTGGGGGCATCAGATCCCGGCCTGGTATGACGATGCAGGTAACGTATACGTCGGCAGAACCGAGGCCGAAGTTCGTGCCAAGTACAGCTCAAAGCTAACAGCTCAGAGCTCACTAACCAGAGATCCCGACGTGCTCGACACATGGTTCTCCTCCGCTCTCGTCTGCCACACCACGCTCGGCTGGCCCGATCAGGTGCGCTTCGAAAAAGACCGCGTTTATTTGCCCAGCAACGTGCTCGTCACGGGCAACGACATCATCTTTTTCTGGGTCGCCCGCATGGTGATGATGACGCTGCACTTCACCGACAAGGTGCCGTTCAGTGACGTCTACATCAACGCGATGGTGCGCGACGCTGAAGGCACCAAGATGAGCAAATCCAAGGGCAACGTGCTTGACCCGATTGATCTGCTCGACGGCATAGCGCTTGAGCCACTGGTTGCGAAATCGACTAAAGGCTTGATGCTGGCCAGTCATCGCGAAAAAGCCGAAAAATACATCCGCAAAAACTTCGCCAATGGCATTACGCCGTACGGCGCTGACGCCGTGCGCTTCACGTTTGCATCGCTGTGCACGATGTCAATGACGCTCAATTTCGACCTCTCTCGCTGCGAGGGTTATCGCAACTTCTGCAACAAGCTGTGGAACGCTACGCGCTTCGTGTTGATGAATGTGGAGGGTAAGGATTGCGGTATCACCGGTGACGCGCCGATGACGCTCTCCTTCGTCGACAAGTGGTTGCTCGGTCGCCTGCAATTCGCAAAGCGCGACATCGCAGAGGGCTTCGATACCTACCGCTTCGATTTCGCCGCCAAAGCGCTTTACGAATTCGTGTGGGACGAATATTGTGACTGGTATGTCGAATGCGCGAAGGTGCAAATCGCCGAGGCGGAAAAGGCCGGTGACCATGCGTCGGCGCGCGCCACGCGCAGCGTGCTCGTGCGTGAGCTGGAAGCCACGCTGCGCCTGGCTCACCCAATCATGCCGTTTGTTACTGAAGAGCTTTGGCAAACCGTCGCGCCTATTGCTGGGAAATCGGGCGCATCAATCTGCACGCAGCCATTCCCGAAATTCGGCGCGGATCGTGTGAACGCGGAGGCGAACGCCAAGATGGCGCTGCTCAAGCTTATCGTCACGTCATGCCGCACGCTGCGCAGCGAAATGAAGATTTCTCCCGCAGAACGCGTGCCGATGATTTGCACGGGCGACGTCGCAAAGCTCAAAGAATTTTCACCCTACATCGTTGCGCTCGGCAAGCTCTCCGAACTGCGCATCGTTGATACGCTGCCCGGCACCGATGCACCCGTGCAGATCGTCGGCGACTTCAAGCTCATGCTCGAAGTCAAGATTGATCCAGTACAAGAACGTGCGCGCCTCGACAAAGAGATATTGCGGTTGACGGGTGAAGTGGCGAAGGCCGAAGCCAAACTGGGCAATCCGGCGTTCGCCGACAAAGCGCCGCCTGCCGTTGTCGCGCAGGAGCGTGAGCGGCTTGTGGGATTCATTTCAACGCTGGAAAAGGTTACGGCGCAACGCAAGAATTTGGGATAGGTTCATCGATGAATAGAAGTGCCAATAGGCTCCCCTCTCCCCTCGTGGGAGAGGGGCTGGGGGAGAGGGGGAAGGTGGATGCGAGCGCAACCGTTGCTGCGCGCTCCACAGCCCCCCTCTCCCCAACCCTCCCCCACCGGGGGGGAGGGGGCCAGAACGGCGCACTAAAAATTCATGCACTCTCGCTCTCAGGTAGCGTGCTTCCAGATCGCCTCGCGGCAGGTGCTGCACGCCTCTCCGAACTCGACGCAATCGTCACGTCGCCCGACGCGGCTACGGGTGCCTGGCGCTATTTCGCGGGCACTGACGACGAACGCCTGGCCGCATTAAATGCATCACTTAACAGCGACGCTGACATCGTCATGTTCACACGCGGCGGCTACGGCCTTTCGCGGCTCTTGCATCGTATCGACTGGCACGCTGTCGCGGCTTCAAAAAAACTGTTCTGCGGCTTCAGCGACATCACTGCGTTCAATCTTGCCGCACTCGCAGAAGCGAACTACGTCACCTTCTCCGGTCCGATGATCGCCAGCGATTTTGCGCAGACGGACGATATTTCGGCCCGCGATTTCACGGAGGCAAATTTCTTCGGTTTACTGCGCAGTGAGACCTACGCTTATCCTGAGTGCGTGAGCGACCTCGCTTCACCCGCACAGACGATCAATGGCACGCTCTGGGGCACCAACCTTGCGATGGTCGCTAACCTCGTCGGCACGCCGCACATGCCGCAAATCGACGGCGGCATTCTGGTGCTCGAAGACGTCGCCGAAGCGCCGTATCGCATCGAGCGAATGTTCTGGCAACTGAAGCACGCAGGCATCCTCGACAAACAGCGCGCCATCATCCTGGCTGACTTCGCTGATTGCGAACCCAGCAACAGCATGCGCTATCCGTACAGCATGGCCGAGGCGATAGAAACGCTGAGAGACATCGCGCCGTGCCCGGTGCTCACGGGCTTTCCGTTCGGGCACGTTCCCAAAAAAGTCACGCTGCCGATAGGTGCGCCGGCGAGCGTCGCGATTGACGGGACGCGTTACGTGCTCTCGGTCCGCGATTATCTGCGCTAACTGTACTGCAGTATCAGGAAGCAATCGTTCACGGAATTCGAATTGACAGCGCCAGCGTGGCAATCGCACGCCGTAGCATTGCACAGAAATGTAGGCGACATCGACCATTCAGATCTATGCGCTAATCCGTGGAGGAAATTACATGTCTGCTATTCATCGTTTGCTGCGTTCGCTGTGCGCCGTCGCCGCTAGCCTGATCTCAGTCGCAGCATCAGCACAGCCAGCAGGCTACCCCGCAAGACCACTCACGTATGTTGTGCCCTATCCTGCAGGGGGCGCAGCCGATGTGTTCGCGCGTTCGCTCGCGGCCGAGCTGAGCAAACGCATTGGACAGACCGTGATCGTAGAAAACCGCGCGGGGGCCAACGGCAATCTGGGCAGCGCCTACGTCGCCCGCACGGCCCCGGCCGATGGCTACACTTTCCTGCTCGGCTCGCTCTCGTCGCTCGCGATCAACCCGCATATTTATTCGAGCATGGGCTACGACCCGCTTAAGGATTTGCAGCCAGTCTCCCTCACGCACCAGATGGCGAACGTGCTGGTAGTCAATCCTGCAACACCGTACAAAACGGTGGCCGACGTCATCGCCGTCGCGAAGGCGAAACCGGGTGTGTTGGCTTACGCCTCCGCAGGCAACGGCAACACCATGCATATCGCAGGCGAGCAGTTCAAGTCGCAAAGCGGCATTGACATTTCGCACGTGCCGTACAAGGGCGGTCCGCCCGCGTTGAACGACGTGCTCGGCGGTCAGGTGCCGATGATGTTTAACAATCTTCCTGCCATTGTCGAGCTGGTGAATTCGGGCAAGCTGCGCGCGCTTGCGGTAGGCGACACGCATCGCGCCAAGCAATTGCCGCAAGTGCCAACGATGGAAGAGGCGGGCCTTAAGGGCTACACGTCAATCGTCTGGAACGGCGTACTCGTACGTTCTGGAACTCCACCCGAGATCGTGCAATATCTGGCGAAGCAAATTGCGGCCGCACTCGAATCGCCGACCCTTAAGAAGCCGCTGGAAGATCAGGGATATGAGGTGCTCTCGTCGACGCCGGAAAAATTCTCGGCGTTGCTGAAGTCCGAGTACGCCGCAATGTTGCCGGTGGTCAAAAAGTCCGGCGCGAAGGTTGACTAGCGCCGGAGATTAATCCAGCGCAATGCGGTAACGCAAACCCGGAGCGCTATCGAACTGACTCGGTTTGCTGAAGCGCTCCACTAGCACGCCGCCGTTCGCTTCAATCACGCGTTGCGACGCCACGTTGTCTGGATCGGTGGTGAGCTCGACGTAGGGCAGGCCCACTTGGCGCGCCTCGGGCAGCAATTGTTTCAATGCGCTCGTCGCATAGCCCAGTCGACGCTTCCACGGCACCACGGAATAGCCAATGTGACCCAGCACATGCGGCGGCAGGTCAGATGTGCCGGGTTGCCAGCGCAGGCTGATGCTGCCGCAGAATTCGCCGTCCCACATCCAGCGATGAAACCCCGGAATGCGCTTCATCTGCGTACCGTCAGGCAGCTTAACCAGAGGGCCTTTTGCTTCACGATCTTCGAGGCTTGCAGTGAAGGCTTCTGCGCTGAGTGATTCAACGCGCGCGAGGATTTCCTGGGCCGCAACCGCACCGCGCACATTGTCGGGCGAATAACCCTGCTTCAGCGCAGCGACGTAGCCCGGAAGATGAGCGGCCTCCGGTTTGACAATCTGCATCGTCAATCACCCGAACCCGCAACTTTCATCGCAGCCATGTTGACGAGAGCGTCGCCGGACGTGCGCACTATCCGCCACTCCGGCATCACCTTGGCTCCCATCGCTTCATAGAACTCAATCGACGGCGTGTTCCAGTCGAGCACGCTCCATTCGAACCGTCCGCAGTTGCGCTCGACTGCGATTTGCGCGAGGCGCACCAATAGTGCTTTGCCATAGCCTTTGCCGCGACATTCGGGTTTGACGTAGAGGTCCTCAAGATACAGACCTTTGCGGCCTAAGAAGGTGGAGAAGTTGTGGAAGAAGAGGGCGAAGCCGACGGCTCGCTCGTCTTCCTTTGCGACGATGCATTCGATCACTGCGCCTTTATCGAACAGCTCGCGCTCGAAGTCAGCGGGCGTGCTGACCATCAGGTGTTCAAGTTTTTCGTAGACCGCGAGTTCGCGCACTAGGGCGTGGATGGCGGGCGAGTCGGCGCGGGTGGCGGGGTGGACGGTGAAGGTAGTCATGGTAAAGATTATCGCTCGCTTGGCGAGTGTTTGGTCCCCTCTCCCGCGAGGGGAGAGGGGACAGGACAGGGCCGTGTGATTAGTAAGTGCACGCGACAGCGCGCCCAAAAACCGGATGACGCTGGCCCACGTAAGGCTCCCCATCGCCGGAATCGCTCCTTGGTTTCGGCTGTTTAAATGCTTAAAAGTGGAGTCTTCATGCAGATCAAACTGAAACTTTCTATGCTCGTAGCAGCGCTTGCGCTGTCGGCCGTTACTGCGCCTGTGTTCGCGCAGGTCACGGTCGGTGGCGCGCCGATGTATGCCAGCAAAGACATCATCGACAACGCCGTGAACTCGAAAGATCACACGACGCTGGTAGCTGCTGTCAAGGCAGCCGGCCTGGTCGAAACGCTCAAGGGCGCTGGCCCGTTCACCGTGTTCGCGCCCACCAATGGCGCCTTTGGCGCGCTGCCCGCAGGCACCGTGGACACGCTGCTGAAACCGGAAAACAAGGCGACGCTGACAGGAATCCTCACTTACCACGTTGTTGCCGGAAGAATGGACGCGGCTGCGCTATCGAAAGCGATTGCGGACGGCAAAGGCAAGGCGACGATCAAGACGGTTGCTGGCGGCACGCTGACTGCCATGAAGTCGAGCTCGGGCATCACCGTGACTGACGAAAAGGGCGGCTCGGCAAAAGTCACCATCGCTGACGTCTATCAATCGAACGGTGTGATTCACGTTGTGGACCAGGTGCTTCTGCCCAAGTAATTCGCCTACACGGTGCGCTAACGAGCGCTCAACAAAGTCTCTCCCCCTCGACGGCTGCTACCCACAGCCGTCTTTTTTTGCATTGGCAGTTTGAGACGATTAATTTGCAGCGCTTCGCGCGTAGCTCGGCGTTACTCGCGACTTCGCTTTACGACCGCGACTAGCCCAGTCGAACGTCCGCGACCTGCGCGCTGCTAACCCGCATATTTCATAGCTACTCCGGCGACGCTCGCAACGGTGGCGGTTCGGCGTTTTTTTGCGTAGCGCGTGGTCGTGATGAGGTGTGGGCCGGGTTTT
>JAYWAQ010000583.1:0-3651 GCA_043782305.1 Burkholderiales bacterium | reverse complement strand
CGGATCCATGGGCGTTCCAAGCGAGCGACCTACTGCGGAAGCGTTTAAGGGTGGCTCGATGCTGTTCACTGGCGGCGAGCTACGTGTGGTGCCATCGCGAAGAAGGAAGGTCTTGGCCTTGGGAACTGCTGGCCAACCCTGCACAACCTTCCTGCTCGGGCCATCATGCTCGAGCGGGTAACCCTCTCGCTTGTTTTCGCGATGCAGGTAATAAATCAACCCGGCAAAGAAGATCCAGAACAGGTAGAGCATCACCTGTGCGATATCAATGTACGAACCGAGTGCGCCTTTCATAGCGTGTACCTCCTTGTGGTGTAAGTGAACAGGTGAATCATGCAGTGGACTACTTTGGAAACTCGGCCAGACCAAACGAGGCTCTGGCCGGATTGCTGGCCGTGGTTCGCCGCACAAGTGGGCCGAGCACGACGAGGGTCAGGAAAATGAGGCCAATTTCGATGTGATACACAACGCTGTAGCTAGCGGCAGGCGCACTCATTGCATCGCCGAGCAGGCCGATTTGCCCCAGATAGGCGACGGCATCGCGAAGGACACCGCCGGCGGCGATGGCGAGACCGGTGCCAGTGGCCTGAACGGCACCCCATGCACCCAGCGTGAGCCCAGCTTCTGCTTTGTTGTCCATGCTCATCGCGGCGGTCAAAGTGCCGATAGCGAAGAAGCCGCCACCCAACCCGACCAGCATCGCGCCGACACGAAACAGCAATGATGATTGCAGTGGGGTAGAAAAAATAATGGAAGAAAAGGCAATGACACCAATCACCAAACCGAACGCACAAAGACGGAATGGATCGGTTCCCGTACGAAGCAGTTTTGCCGACCACATGAAGCTTGCCAACGCGCCCGCTGCGGTGAAAGCAGTCAAAAGCGTGGTGGCGCTTACTGACAGCCCCAGAACCTCTGCGCCGTAGGGCTCGAGAATGATGTCCTGCATACTGAATGCGGCACTTCCCAGAAAAACTGCGAGCAAAAAGCGGCGTGTTTTGCCGTGCCCGGTGAACGCTGCCCAGGAGGTCTTGAAGCTTGCGCGTGGTGCCTTGGTAGCTCTTTGTTCGGCGGCCCGCTCGGGTTGCCGCGCTTCCTGTTTCCACAGTGCCGTAGCGTTCAAGAGAAAGGTCAATAGCCCGGCACCTTGCACCACCTGAATTAAGCGTAACGGAGTGAAGCCCTGCAGCAAATAACCGAATGCCAAACTGCCCAAAAGCGTACCGAACAGCAACATGACGTACATCAGGGAAACTACACGCGGTCTGGTCTCCTCCGTGGCTAAATCTGTGGCGAGTGCAAGGCCAGCCGTCTGCGTGACTTGCATGCCGATACCCACTAGGAGGAAGGCTAACGCGCCGCCGACGTGGCCGTACCACATCGGCGATTGATGATCACCTGACAGCAACAGCAATGCGAATGGCATGATTGCAAAGCCCGAGAACTGGACCATCGTCCCAAGCCACAGGAAGGGAACGCGGCGCCAGCCGAATGCGGAGCGATGCGTGTCAGAGCGAAATCCCACCAGTGCACGGAACGGTGAGAACAGAAGCGGTAGCGCAATCATCGCGGCCACCAACGCGGCCGACACTTTTAGTTCGACAATCATCACGCGGTTCAGCGTGCCTACCAGGAGCCCGGTCGCCATGCCAACGGTGACCTGAAACAACGACAGGCGCAGCAGGCGTGCAAGCGGCAAATCTTTCGTTGCCGCATCGGCGAACGGAAGAAACTGTGGGCCAATTTTGCGCCACTGTTGCAGCATCAAGGCCTGCGCGCGTGCGACGTTCATGGTGCCACCAGCTCCAGTGCATGAGATTTGTAAAAGCCGCTGCTGACGCGTTGGCTGCGCTGTACTTTCCAACCTGAAAATGATTCGCAGGCCATCAACTTGCGGCCCAAATCGACCGGTGAGGTCGGCACGATTGAGGGCGAGCGATCGCCGCGTGGAAACAGTTGGCCGATCTTCAGCATCGAGTTGAGCAGCAGGTTTCCCGGTGCGATGGTGAATGCAATCGAGCGGGACGTACGCTCAGCCAGCGTTGCTAGCGCTTTCACCGCGTCCTCAGTTTGGTAGTGGATGACGGAGTCCATGCAGACAACGTGATCAAACTGGCCGAGCGTGGCATCCAGCATGTCCCCCGAATGCCAATCGACGGTGCCTTTCAAATCCCTGGGCATGCGTTCAGCCGCGAGCTTGACAAGTGTGGGTGACAAGTCAATCGCAACGACATTCGCACCGCGCCGTGCCGCTTCGACTGCAAGCGCGCCCGTACCGCAGCCAGCATCCAGCAGACGACGACCACTCAAATCGTCAGGCAACCAGGACAGCAGCGTCGCACGCATTGTGTCGCGGCCCGCACGCACGGTCGCACGAACGCGACCGACCGGTGCAGTCGAAGTCAGCCGGGCCCACGCGTCGACGGCTGTACGGTCAAAGTACGTCTCAATCTCGCCACGCCGCGTCTGGTAGCGTGTGTCGCCCGAATCGTCAAGTGCCATCGTATTGCTTTGCCTCATCAATCAAATCCCAACAAATCAAAAATGTCGCGATCCTTCATTGGCATCGCGGACAGCGGATCTGTACCAGCCCAGAGTTTTGCCGCCAGGCGCATGTATTCGGCCTGCACGGCGGCGAGTTCGGGCGAGTCTTCCATCTCAAACAGCGTTGCTTTTTTGAGGCGGCTGCGACGGATGACGTCGAGGTCCGGGAACTGCGCCATCGTCTTAAGCCCAATAACGTTATTGAACTTGTCAATCTGGTCGGTCGCCGCGCTGCGGTTGGCGATGACGCCGCCGAGACGAACGTTGTAATTTTTCGATTTAGCCTGAATCGCGGCAACAATGCGATTCATTGCAAAGATCGAGTCGAAGTCATTTGCGGTCACGATCAGCGCGCGGTCTGCATGCTGCAAAGGCGCTGCGAAACCGCCACAGACAACGTCACCCAGCACGTCGAAAATCACCACATCAGTGTCTTCCAGCAGATGATGTTCCTTGAGCAGTTTGACCGTCTGGCCGACGACATAACCGCCGCAGCCCGTGCCTGCTGGTGGCCCTCCGGCCTCAACGCACATCACGCCGTTGTAGCCCTCATAAACAAAGTCCTCCACGCGCAATTCCTCGGAGTGAAAGTCCACTGATTCGAGCACGTCAATGACGGTCGGCATCAGTTTTTTGGTCAATGTAAAAGTCGAATCGTGTTTCGGGTCACAACCAATCTGCAGAACTCGTTTGCCGAGTTTGCTGAAGGCGACGGAGAGGTTCGATGACGTCGTACTTTTCCCGATACCACCTTTGCCGTAAACGGCGAAAACCTTGGCATTGCCAATTTTCAGGTTGGGATCAAGTTGGACCTGCAAGCTGCCTTCGCCGTCGGGGCGTGACGGCGCAGGACCTCTTTTGATCGAGGAGATAGGGACGGCGACTTCACTCATGCGGCAACTTTCTGGGGGGTAACTGAGGGCACATAAACTCCCTCTATGCGATCTTCGATCTCTTGACTCGCCTCGCGGAGCGCGGCTAACACCGTCTCATCGGGCGACCAATAATTGCGACGGTGCGCTTCTAGTAACCGGTTGGCTACTTTGGCGGACGCGGTCGGGTTGAGCGCAGCCAAACGCTCGCGCATTTCCGGGTCGAGCATGAAGG
>JAYWAQ010000582.1:0-3657 GCA_043782305.1 Burkholderiales bacterium | reverse complement strand
GCTGCTGTTTTGCGACAAAAACGCGCCGTCCGTGATCCGTTTATTCATGAACAAAGGCGTCAGCACGCCCCAGTAATACGCGTAGTCCCACAGTATTTTTATCGGCAGTACTTCGGGGTCGCCGAACAAGTCGTATTGCCCTTCGTACAAGGACATCGTCGTTCGAAAGAAGGTGAAAAATGTGTGCTCGTACAGCCGGGCCAACCGTTTGACATCGTTGCCAGCAAAGTCTGCACGAATCAGCTCGGTGATAAATGTGTTGCCCATCGCAATGGAGTCGGAACCGGGCGAATAGTAGGGGTCAGCGAACACGCCCGCCTCGCCAGTGATCGCCCAGCGCGACTTTCCATCGAACACTTGCTTGCAGCTGTACGAAAAATCTTTGAAATAGCGGAAATCCATCAACCGGTCGGGTTGTGCTGGATCGCCAACTTTCGCGAGCAAGTCCTGATGCAGGCGCGGCTGATATTTCTCAAACCACGCCATCGCCTTTTCAAAACTGTCCATGGTGTCGATGGGGTGCGTGACGGCGTCAGCGACGATACCCACCGAATGCGCGCCCGACGACAACGGAATGAGCCACACCCAGTAGCCTTTGCCGACCAGATGATTGGTCGAGCGCCAGCGCTCGGGCGGCGTGCAGCGCGCACTCCATTCGGGATCGGAGGACCACTGATCGATAGCAATCCGGTCATTGACACGAAACCATACGGCGTTCGCGTTGTGACCATTGTCTTCCGTCAGATCCAGCTTGCGCTTTAAAAAACCCGCGCGGCCCGATGCGTCAATCAGCCATCGCGCACTGGCGCGGCGGTCTTCGCCGTCAACGCTGTAGCGCAATTGATGCGGCGCGTTGTCAACTGACACATCGACCGCACGCACCATGGCCCCGTCGACGAAGGTAACACCTGCGGCGAGCGCGATTTCGCCCAGCGCATTTTCAAAAATGCCGCGATCAATTTGATAGCTTGGCATCAAAAATGGCTTGCGAACACCGATCTCCAGCACTTTCGACAGGTCGCTTTCGCCTTCTGAAAAAAAGAAGCGAAAACCAAATTTACGAATCTGTTTGCTCTGCAGATGCTCGCGGAGCCCAAGCACGGTGTCGAAGTAATAGGCACCGATTTCGACGGTGGATTCCCCGACTTTGTGCGCCGCTTCGGGCACCGGATGTTTGTTTCGCTCGAACACCGTGATGGAGCGGCGAGGGTCTGCCTGCTTGAGCTGTAGCGCGAGGCAAAGGCCTGCGAGCCCACCGCCGAGAATGGCGACGTCGATCTGCTCGCTCATGACCTTGTCTCCAGAACCGTTACCGATAGGCCACGATGGCGCGCCAGTGGCAAGACCAGAGGCCGGACATCGCCAAGCGCGATTCGCTCCAACGCAGGCAACATTGGGGCGAGGGCGTTGCCGGACACGGCGGCAGCGGCGGGCGACGTAGGGGCTTCCGTGACGGCCGAGGTTGGTAAATCCACTAACTCGATTGTCAGAGCGCACTTCGAGTATTGGTTTTTGTCAGGCGCGATCACCAGAGCCACGCCGAATAATCCGTCGCTCCTGGTCACGCTGGCCAACCCGCCCACTGCCTGAATGTCGTAAGCCACAAACAGCACGGGGCGATGCTCGCTAAGCGCGTAGACCGCTGCTTCGAGCAAGGCTTCGGCGAAGGTTTCGTTGCTCGCGCTGAGCGCCGTGCTCGCTTCAACCGCACCGGTGGCAATTGTCCAGTAACCCACCGCCGCGTTGTGAACTGAGTTGTGAAATTTGATCGGTGACACGAGTTCGGGGGACGCTGCGAGCGTTGTGCTCATCGAATCGCAAACCGCCAAATCGCCGTGGCTGCTGGCGAAAATCGACGGCAGAATCTTCGGATCAAGCGCTGCGTCCGTGCAAGCTGCGGTCGCAACCTCCAGCGCAAGCAACACGGTATCGGGAGCCCGACGACGCTCATTCGCGGCGAGTAGCGCACCGGTGGGACGTTTTGCGGCCATTTCAGGGAGCGCTGCGTCACCGCGAATGACGGCTTGCGCTGTCTGCCAATTGGGTAGTTTCGAAGCCCATACACCGATGCCTTGAACAAAAACTCGCATCACTGCGCGCCGCCGTTCTTGCCAAAAATCAACGCACAATTATTGCCGCCAAAACCGAAGTTATTGCTCAGCACGTGACCCATCGGTTTGGCTTCGCCGTGCAGTGCGACATGTGCAGCTGCGAGTGGGTCTACGATTCTGATGCCGGCGTTGCCGGGAATCCAGTCGTGCCGAAGCGCCAGCAGGCTGATCACGGCCTCCACGATACCCGCCGCTCCCAGTGCATGCCCAGTGATGCCTTTGGTCGAGCTCATTCGAGTGGTCACTGGAAAATTGCGCGCAACCACAGCGGCCTCAACCTCGTCGTTCTTTAAGCTTGCTGTCCCATGCCCGTTGATGTAGTCGATGGCATCAGCGCGGAGACCGGCATTGAATAAGGCTTGCAGCATCGCACGTTCAGCGCCCAGCCCGTCCGGCTGCGGTGAGGACATATGATACGCATCGCTTGATTCACCCCATCCCACAAGGCGCAGCGCGGGCTTTGCGTCGTCGGCTCCGGCCCCTGTGAGGAGCGCAAATCCGCCCGCCTCGCCAAGGCTGATGCCGTTACGGTCTGCGTCAAACGGGCGGCAGGGTTCAGGTGATAGCAATTGCAAGGAATTGAAGCCGTACATCACGCTGCCACACAGAGTGTCAACCCCGCCAACAATGGCCGCATCGGCAACCCCGAGACGAATCAGCCGTTCAGCCTGAGCGAAAACCTTGGCGCTGGAAGAGCAGGCCGTGTTGACAGTGACGCAGGGCCCGGAGGTCCCTAACGCGTGCTGTACAAAATCGCCCAGCGAATGGGCGGTGTGCACGATTGGGCGAAGAAGATCGCTAGGGAAGCCGCCTTCCTCGGTGAGCCGGGCGTAGCCTTCCTCAGTCGCGCCGACTGATCCGGTAGACGTACCCATGATCACGGCCACCCTGCGGGAACCAAAGTGTTCGATAGCTACGCGCACAGCGTCGAAAAAACCATCCTCATTCAACGCCAGCCATGCGAGGCGATTGTTGCGGCATTCCCATTCGGCAAATCGCTCTGGTAGAGCGGCTGTTTCCAGCCCATCCACACGACCAATCCACGCAGCGACGGGGGTGGGTGTGAAATCGTTAGCGCGGAGATGGCTTCGAGCATTGAAAACCGCGTCCCACAGCCTGACACAGCCTGATCCTGCCGCGGTGGTGGCCGTGTACGCGTGTACCGTCAGCGGCAGGGTGCGCGCGCGAACTGTGCCATCCTGGGACGCGATGCGATTGGGTTGTGACATTGGCCCCCTGGGTAAATGCGGTAGATGCGGGCGCTAGCACAGCCACCACACAAAGTTGACGAAACACCATTCGCAGCCCGTGTCTGCGGGACACTGGAAGCCGCAAGCTAAAATTTTACTTATGGTCGCGATTATGGTCTGTGCGGTAAGCAACAGATTGCGCATCCCGTGTCTTGATGTTGCGTGCAAGCTCATATTCCTTGCGCGCGCCTTGATTTATTTACGCGCTGTCACACTTTAAGCGACTCTCTATGCGTGGCACTGCGCTCAAACTTCCCGTCCTGCTCTGGCTGCTAGCAATGGCAATTGCTGTGGGA
>JAYWAQ010000581.1:0-3657 GCA_043782305.1 Burkholderiales bacterium | reverse complement strand
CTCACGCTTCAGATAATCAATGCCGCAAGCCTCGGCAAAATCCGCAAGCGATCGTTGGGCACCCAGAGCGTAAACACCGAGTGAACTCGAATCCTCGGAGACCAGCACATTCATGCGCTTTCTGGCGCGACGCACCAGACGATGCCAAAGTGGTTTAGGTCCCGCTTCGTCGGTCGCGTCCCAATGCAGGCGGCGAGGCACCGAAGCGGTCGCGGGCACGTGATACAGATGCAGAATGGGCATGCCGGCAACCTGATAGATAGTCCAGCCATGAGTGAAGAGACGAATGGCCATGGAAGCCTCTTCCTCGCTGAAATATAGATAGGGATCCCACGGGAACTTACTCACAAATTCGATAGGAGCAAACAGACACCCACCGCCCAAATGAAATCCTTCGACCGCCCCCATACCCGGTAAATCGCGCGTTTTGAATCGGAGCACCGGGTCACCGTCCACGAAGCTGCTTGACTCAGACACAACGTGCGCGCGAAGCATTTGTGTCG
The DNA here is from genome assembly GCA_043782305.1 of Burkholderiales bacterium. Taxonomy (GTDB): domain Bacteria; phylum Pseudomonadota; class Gammaproteobacteria; order Burkholderiales; family Casimicrobiaceae; genus Casimicrobium. Next base: position 3,154 of record JAYWAQ010000581.1, on the reverse strand, counting down.
TGGTCTTAACGGTAGGTAACCCGTCGACAAAGTCAAACGCCGCTGGATATCCAGAAATCAGGCACTGGGGCGTGATTGACAGCAGTCCGCTTGCCTTGTGTATGAAGATGGCATCCCAGTCCTGTTCGAACATCATGTGGGAATCAATCTGGAAAAACCAGTCCTGATTACTGACAAGCGACATCACCAGAGACCTTGCCCACGAGCAGCCATGCGTCTGCTTCGGATCAATTTTTACGTAACTCACCTGACGTGGAGGAATGACATCAGGAACCGGGTACGGCGTGTCTGACGAGCTCTGATCGACGATGCCAAAGTGCAACTCATCTGGCCACGCTGCCTTTTCATAGGCTTCCTTGATCGTGAACGGCAACAGCGTATCCTGATAGGACGCAATACTGATGAAAATCGACATGGCTGGCTTTGTCGCAATCAAATGGTTTGAACAGCTCGTTGTGTAACTCATTCTACGGGCGGACTTATATGGCTACAAGCGATAAGAACGCCTTGCCGTCGTTGGTGCGCGCGAAGGATCTCCGAAGCGACTGGCTGACGTCCACAACACGGGCAACACCGAATCCGGTGCGACGCTAAGAAACCAAAGTTGTCGCGATCAATGGCGGCAATGTGTTTTCTGAACTGATGGAGACAGTGAAGGTGGCTTCACTTGGGCAGATTACCGTCGCGCTGTTTGAAGTGGGCGGGCAGTATCGGCGGAGTATGTAGTTCTCAGAGAGTCTGCCCAGCCAGTTCGATATGCAGCTTGTAGTCGTATATCGAAGCACGCCCGTCGCGGCTGAAAGAATTGGCAACCGCGCTTAGCATTTGACCACGGAGGGTTTGCGCCTCTGATCTCCTCTCAGTTGAATTTATTGCGGCCAGCAGTTGCTCACCTGTTAGAACAGCCAATCGCCAGTACTCGTACACGACTTGCTGATATTGGACGCGAGGCGGCTCACATTCGATCTCAGAGTTAATGTCACCCAATCGTGTTGACTTTTCAACTTCGTGAACAGTAGCGGAGTACCAGCGAACGAAACTCTGTGAGTCATTGGGTAGTGACCAAAAATTATCCCATCCGTCACGACGCTGAACATACAACGCGCTTAGAAAGAACAAGAATAGCGAGTGCGCTGCCGCGCCTTGTGGAATCGCACTGGACGCCGTCAATGCGGTATCAAAGACTTTCTTTTGCGTGCGCAGGTCGAGTGCAAACTCGCGAGCTGTTGCGGCAAACAGGTGCGCCTGCACGTCAGCCGAGCTGCTGTGGGAATAAACATATCCATCGCGCGACAGTTTTCGCAGTGTCTGAGGCCACGCGGCGAAAAGTGACATCGCGTATCGGTAGTGATCTGGCGGAGGCAGGTGATAAGTCAGGTCAAAGAACCGCTGAAGATAGTGAGCGGCATCAAATCCACCGCCATAAACCGCGCGAACTGACTCCGACAACTGTTTCATATTAGTTGACACTACAAAGCACACACCCGGAACGTCGAACAAGTGCTTAACCACTTCGATTAGCTTGATTGCAAAATCAGGTCGACAGCGATCGAGTTCATCGACAAAAACGACAAGCGGAGTGGTCACCACTCTGTGTTCATCGAGAAGCACCACAGTTTTCTCAAGGTGCTCGCGAAATGCAGCGATCGAGTGCTGTCTAGCCTCCTATTCCTTTTCTAACTCCACACCCAGTTTCTCGGCAATCTTCTCAATAGACTCTTCGATGTTCACTCCCACCTTGTCGTCGTCACCGTCAGAATCGGTCGCGCTGTCAGGCTCCCCCAGATCGTCCCACGAGAGGCCAGAAAATTGCTTCAGTGCGGTCGCTCCAACAATTTTCCCGACAGGCACCGCAATCTTGCGTGCAGAATTTTTTACAAGCTTCCATGCTTCGCGGCCCTTCTGCTGCACGCGTTTCGCTTTCGGCAATTTCTCGATCAGCGGCTCTAGCTGCTTCTTTATTTCCGACATCAAGGCTATCAACGGCTCTGATGCGGAGTCGCACTTCCAAGCATCAAAAAATACCACTGGCAACTCCAGTGCGCGCAAATCTCGACTCCACTTATTTGCAAAGAATGACTTGCCGGAACCCCAATCGCCATCAATGGCAAGCGTGAACGCGCGATGATTGCCGCCCGCCTGAATTGGCTCACACCGACTACGGATAAGTTTTGTGAGGAAGTCGGCGTACGCTTTTCTGCTCAGCAAGTCACCTTCCCACTCTTGTTTCGAGGCCCTAGTTGCCGTGTTCCCGTTCATACGCATTTTCCCCAAGTCTGTCTGCGCGAGCAGAGCTCAAATCAAACCACCATCGGCGTAACCACCCCATCCATCGCCACCACCGCGCCCGTGATGTAGCTCGCTCGGTTTGATGCAAGATAAACCACCGCGTCGGCGATTTCGCCGGGCTCTGCGATGCGCCCCAGCGGACGCGTGGCTTTGGCTCGGGTCAGGGCTTCTTCCATGCCGATGCCTTGTTGCCGTGCTTCGGCCTGCATGCCTTCGTGCAGGCGCTCGGTGAGCGTGAGGCCGGGGTTGACGGCGTTCACGCGCACGCCCTTGCCTGCGTAGGCGGCAGCGAGGCCCGCGCTGGCGAGCATGAGCGCGGCGTTGGCGGAGCCGCCTGCGAGGTGGGTGACGGCGGCGACTTTGCCGCCAGCGCCGATGACGTTGACCACCGCGCCGCGACCACGTTCGCCCATCCTCTTGATGAGCGGATTGATGACGTGGATGTAGGTGAAAAATTTGGCCTGCATCGCGTCGTGCCACGATGCAGCGGTGAGCTCAGCGGCGGGCGTCCGCTTGGCGGCACCGGCGCTGTTGACGAGCACATCGACCGGCCCGAAATCGCGCTCCACGGCTTCGACCATGCGCTCGGCCTCGGCGGCGTCGCGCAAATCAGCGGCGATAATGTTGACGGCTGCGCCGAGAGCAACGCCTTGCAATTCGCGTTGTGCGGATTGCAATGTTTCGACTGTTCGCGAGACCAGTGTCACCCGCGCGCCTTCAGCGATGAAGCCGCGAGCGCAGGCTAGGCCGATGCCTTTGCTGCCGCCGGTGATGAGGACGTGAAGATTGGTGAGTTCCAGGTTCATGGGCGAGCTACTTCGTGGGTTAGTTCAGACGGTGGGATCAACGCAGCGTAGCGCACCGG
>JAYWAQ010000580.1:0-3665 GCA_043782305.1 Burkholderiales bacterium | reverse complement strand
GCCGGGCGTCAACGGATACAGCACCGACATTGACCGCGCCGAGTACAACCCGGAAAAGGCAAAGAAATTGCTGGCTGAGGCGGGCTATCCAAACGGCTGCGGGCTCACGCTCGACTGCCCGAACAATCGCTACGTGAACGACGAAAAGGTCTGTCAGGCGATTGTCGCCATGTGGGCCAAAATCGGCATGAAACCGAAGTTGAATTCAATGAACTTCGCACCCTACATCGCAAAGATTCAGAACTTCGATACCAGCGTGTACATGCTCGGCTGGGGCGTGGCGACCTACGATGCACTGTATTCGTTACAGTCGTTGGTGCGCACCAAAACCACCGGGGCTGACGGCAATTTCAACTTGGGCCGCGTCAGCGACACGCGCCTTGATGCCATCATCGACACACTCAAAACCGAACCAGATGAAGTCAAGCGCAACGCCCTGATTCGCCGCGCGCTCGAGCGCACCAAGGAGGAGAGCTACTACGTGACGCTGCATCACCAGATTCGTCCCTGGGCGATGAAGAAAGAGGTCACGACGATTCATCGCTCCGATGATCGTCCGGAAGCGCGGTTTGCCAAAGTTTCCGGTGCCGGTTCGTAGCGGGATTCGATCGGAATGAAAAAAGCACCCGAGGGTGCTTTTTTTCATCCTGACCGAATGACAAATACATTCCAATAGTAACGAAAAACTTCAAGCCATCCTGCATTGAACTGCGTAATAGCTTTTCGCTTAAATGACCATTTAATGTGGGCTACAACCTGTTTTTATGCTTAAGTTGACTATTTAAATTTTTGCCATTTTTCGCTCATCAAATAGTGCTTTCAGCCAAAAGCTGTTGATAATTTCACGGTAGTTGACGAGTTTCTACAACGCCACTCAGATCGCGCTGCTGTTGCGTTCACGCAGAGACCAAAGCTGCGACGTCAGCGCACCCAATCCGATCAGCAAAGCCGAGAGCATCACCCAGCCGCCGAGCCACGGAATGCGGGCGAGTAGCGACACGATCAACACGCCAAGGATCGCGCTGAAAATACGCCACAGCATCGACGATGACGCCTCGCTTTTTGCGCGCTTCAGCGCCCAATCGCCGATGCTGATGCCAGTTGAAACATAGCCCACGATCAGTAGGATGAAGTAAGCCAGAAGCGTCAGCAAACCGAGCGGCACGCCGATGATCGTGATGAGGAACAGCAGCGCCGCGACTGGCACACAAACCAACGCAATAAACCCGACCAACAGACTTTTGCCCGGATGCGCGCGCAAGGTGTTGGCCACACCCGAAGAGATATTTGGCAACAGCGCTACCAACGCCGCAGCCAGCACCATCAGTCCGACTGTCCAGATCCAGCCGCCCGCGCGCCCCATGCCGTGCTTGACGTTTTCCGGCACCGGCCAGCCACCGGGTGGCGCAAACGTCTCTACCGCGCCTTGCACTTGCGCCGCCGGGTCGCGTTTCAGCGGCTCGCGACTCGCGTAGCGCAGCTTGCCGCCAATGCGCGCGTTCGGTCCGAGCTCGACCCGACCGCCGCTCGCCTCGACGTCACCGCCGACGATGGCGTCAATGAAAACGTGCCCCCCAGCGGCGATCACATACCCTTTCACTTTGCCGTTCAGCGAGACCTCGCCGCCCGCCGCACTCACGTTTCCCATCACTTCCGACACCTGGCTAAACGTCACCTGTCCGCCCGCGACCCGCGCGTTGCGACCGATCACATCGTTGACAAAAAGCTTGCCCCCTGCACCGTAGAAATTTTGCCCAACCCGCTTACTCACCGAGACGGTACCACCGGATAGCACGGCGTCGCCTTCCACTGTCGTCATCACATCCACACTGCCGCCCGCAGCGATCAGGTCGCCGGCCACCGCTTTGTCAATCTGCAGCGAGCTGCCGGCAGCAAATCGGTCATTGCCAAAGTCGCGTTCCGCCCGCTCGACACGCTCGACGCGAACGGCCACTTTAGGCGCAGCCAGCACCGTCGTTGCCGACACGCCCGCGAGCATCAGGGCGATGCAGAAATATCCAGTCAGTCGTTTCATCGGTGATCTCCATTGATGAACGAACAACGCGCGCAATGCGCATCAAAAGCTCATCTCTCACGACGCTGAGGATAGAACGCGCGCTGGGACAATCGCTTGATCAATCGCAAACAGTTGTCAACGACGCGATGTTTTTTGGGTCAGCCCAACGATGTACGACGGTACCGCTCAGCCGTTCAGCCGTCGAACCCAACCTGACGGCGAGCCTACGCAGACCCCTTGCCGCGGTACAAAAACGCCACCACGGCACCCAGCACCACCATCAGGATTCCATCAAACAGGATTTGCTTGACCACGTGCACGCCGGGCATCGGTTGCACCACGTAATAGATCATGTAGGTCGGCACGACAGTGAGCAGCGCAATTACCACGCCAAAGCGCACGCCTTGCGCCAGCCACGGTTTGGCCTCCGCGCCGCGAGCGTAAATCCACACCAACGCGCCGGACATGATGACGTGAGCCAGGATCATCCAGGGGAAATAGGTCGGCGCGTCCGCTTCAGGCCTGAAAAGATTCGGTAGCTTCGCGTAGTCTGCCTGCAGCAACCAACCGTGAACGATAAAACTGCCCACCATCCAGACCACGAATACAACGAGCCAGGCAATGAAAAGCTTTTTGTTCATATGACCTCGTGATGACGATGATGATGATTTTTAGAGAGCGGGCGAAGACGCCTTTTCGTCGTGAACCGGACGACGGACACCCACAGCCGCGTCGCCGAAAGCTGGCGCTTTCCTCACCCCCGGGGCTTTGCAAACCCGTTCAAAACCTGCGACGCGGTGAGCGTAGACCTTTAGTCGGTCGCCCGCAAGGCACATTGGTGGACAAGCGATCGTTGCGTGGCGCTGACGCACGGCGAGTTGGTGCGGGTTGGCGCTGGTGGATGACGGCTCGGTGGCACGGCGCCTCGTTGAAATAGCGCCAATGGCTCTTACTTGAAGGCCTTATTTCATATGGGCTAAATCATACATTTGGCACATTCTCGACTTACGCAGTAATCGGCCGTTATCCCCAACTCAATAGGCATCTATCCAGAAAGCTATTACCAAAAGATGCACGCCGTGTGCGTGGCAACCGGATGCAAAAAAACCAGCGCGGAGTGGCTGCGACATCGATGGTGGTCGCGCCCGCTGCCAGCAGGCATGCCGACACACGCCATCAAACGACCAGCGGCTTTTCCCAAACTCCGGCTTTCATCACGCCGACAATCGCTTTTCCGGGATCGCAGAGTACGGTGATGTCCGCCGTCGGGTCGCCGTTTACCACCAGCAAATCCGCGTGCGCGCCGGGCGCGACGACGCCGAGTTTGCCTTCCTGATTCAAAACTTTTGCGGCCACGCTGGTGGCGCTTTGCAAAATTTCCACCGGCGTCTGCACGCCTGCACGCAAGCGCCATTCGATGCTTTGCTGCGAGTGCATCGCGCCCAGCAGATCGGTGCCGAACGCAATCGGGACGCCGTGCGCTTTGGCAATCGCGATGGCCTGGGTGCCGGCGTCCTTGACGCGGTCGAGCTTGGCGAGCATCTCCGCACTCCAGCCCAGACGCACGCCCTCTTCGGCCAACACGGCGTAGGTCGCCAGCGTCGGCACAAGAAACGCACCTTCCGACTTCATCACTTTGGCCGTCGCC
>JAYWAQ010000579.1:0-3683 GCA_043782305.1 Burkholderiales bacterium | reverse complement strand
GTGTGCAATCGCTGAATGCGGAAGGCCTGCTCCTCGCGTATCACGACCGCTCGGACGGTGGCTTGTTTGCGGCGCTGGTGGAGATGACAATTGCCGCGCGCTCGGGGCTCTCGGTATCGATTGACGCGTTGGGTAGCGATGCACTCGCCGCTTTGTTCAACGAAGAACTCGGTGCTGTGATTCAAGTTCGCAGTGCTGACATCGCCAAAGTACAAGCCGCGTTCAACGGCGTTCCCGTTCATCAAATCGCAACGGTCCGCACCGACGGCAAGTTCATCATCGAACACGCCGGAAAAACCATCTTCGACGAAGCGCGCCAGGCGCTGCACACCGCGTGGAGCGCCACCAGCATCGAAATCCAGCGTCTGCGCGATAACCCGGACTGCGTTGACTCGGAGTTCGACCGCTTGTTCGACGATGATGACGCGGGCCTGGTGCCGCGCGTGTTGTTCGACCCGAAAGAAAACGTTGCCGCGCCGTTTATCTCAACTGGAGTAAGGCCGAAAGTCGCGATTCTGCGAGAGCAGGGCGTGAACTCGCACATCGAAACCGGCCACGTGTTCACGATGGCGGGCTTCGATGCGTATGACGTTCACATGACTGATTTGCAGTCCGGTCGCCATACACTGGACGAGTTCAAGGGCTTCGTCGCCTGCGGTGGATTTAGCTACGGCGACGTGCTCGGCGCGGGCGCGGGCTGGGCGAAATCCATCCTGTTGAATACCGAACTGCGAACGCAGTTTCAGGAATTTTTCGGCGAAGATGACACCTTCGCGCTTGGCATTTGCAACGGCTGCCAGATGCTTGCGCAGATGGCACCGATCATTCCGGGCGCGGAGCACTGGCCGAAATTCATTCGTAACGGCAGCGAGCAGTTTGAGTGCCGCACGGCGCTGGTTGAAGTGATGGAAACACCGTCAATTTTCTTCAAAGGCATGGAGAAGACGCGCTTGCCGATTGTCGTCGCCCACGGCGAAGGATTCGCGCAATTCAAGTCCGATGAGCAATACGAAGCAGCGCAGCCGCTCGTCACCATGCGCTTTATTGACAGCAACGGAACGGCGACCGAGAACTACCCGCTGAACCCCAACGGTTCTCCCGGCGGTATCACCGGCCTGACCACAGAAGACGGTCGTTTCAACGTGCTCATGCCGCACCCCGAGCGTACCCATCGCGTCGAGAATTTCTCGTGGCATCCGGAAGGCTGGACGCGCTCGCCTTGGCTCAGGATGTTTGAGAATGCGCGGGTTTGGCTGGGTTGATTTGAGTCGCCTGGCGTCGTGCTTGAGGCGCCTCAAACGCTCCTCGTCGCTGGTGTGACGGCGGGAGCTCCAGGGAATTTTTTGCTTCGGTCAAATTTTCGAATTCGACCGAAGGCAGCAGTTCTTTCCCTCCGGACGAATGTTGAAATTCGTTGAACCATGTGCGAATGGCGTATGCAGCTTTTGGTGTAACGTCTCATTTGAATTGGGCAAAACGCTCATAAATGGCAATACTCGACTTGTGCCGGTTATTGTCGCTAGCCCGCGTGGAATGGTCATCGTAGCAATAAGCTGATTATTTTCTTCTCACATTTGCTGGATCCAAAAAAATACGCGACCTTCCGTGTCAGCGTCGCTCGGCGATCAAATCGGTAGTGCGCGACACACCTGACGACCGTGTGGCGCTGTCGGCGCGTTGCTGGCTGACCCGCACGAACCCTTGCCAACGCCGTCCGATTCGACGCGAGCGTCCCAGTCTTGCGGATTTGCGCGTGCTCGCCATGCGAGGTGATTCCGTGGGTGAATTCACAATTATCGAAAATATGGTAGTAAAGTGCGTAAAAATCGTGGGGCAGTCGTTGTTGTATGCACTATGATTCACTTTCTTGAGGCTTTATGACATCGGCGTGGGCTGCGTTGTTAGCTTTTGGGTGTTGCCGCATATGTCTCTTCTCTGAAGTTGGTTGTTTGGCAGTGAGGAGACGCGTTTGGCAGCGCGTTACTTTTCATGGCTGCGCAATTAAAAAATAAGGAGTGAGAGATGATGAAGCTCAAAAAGCTTTCGTGTGCACTGACGTCCGCGTCACTTGCGTTCAGTGTCGCTGCGTTGGGCGTGTTAGGCACGTTAAGCGCGACGGCGGTTGCGCAAACCCAAGCCGATTTGACCAATGATCACGCCACGCCCGGTGACGTGCTCACCTACGGCATGGGCTACAACAATCAGCGCTACAGCGCGCTCAAATCAATCAACAAAGCCAACGTCGCCAACCTGGTGCCAGTGTGGAATTACAGCCTTAACAATTCGCAAAGTGCTGAGTCGCAGCCGATCATTCTGGATGGTGTGATGTACGTCACGTCACACACGCACACGATGGCGGTCAACGCGTTGACGGGCCGTCAAATCTGGAAGCAGGAGGTCGAGCTGCCTGCCGATTTTGCGAAGTATGCGTGTTGCGGATTGATCAATCGCGGTGTGGCGATTTTGAACGGCAAGCTGTATCGCGGCACGCTCGACGCGCAGATCATTGCGTACGACGCGAAGACGGGCAAGCAGTTGTGGAAATCAAAAATCGCGAACTATCAGGACGGTCACGCGATCACGTCTGCGCCGCTGATTGCGGGCGGTGTGGTGATGACCGGCATCGCCGGTGGCGAATACGGTACGCGCGGCTTTATCGATGGCTTGAATCCTGACACTGGCGCGCAGGTGTGGCGCATTTACACCACGGCCAAGCAGGGCGAAAAAGGCGGCGAGACGTGGCCCGGCGACACCGCGATGAAGGGCGGTGCACCCACCTGGTTGACCGGGGCCTACGACCCCGAACTTGATCTCGTTTATTGGGGCACCGGCAACGGTGGGCCGTGGAATGCCGAGGCGCGTAAGGGCGACAATCTGCACATCAATTCAGTGCTAGCGTTCCGCCCAAAAACCGGCGACATGGTGTGGACGTATCAGTTCTCGCCGAACGATCCGTATGACTACGACGCGACCGAACTGGGCATGCTGGTTGACATGAAAGTCGGCGGCACCAGTCGCAAAGTGCTGGCGCAGGCCAATCGCAATGGCTTCTTTTATGTGCTCGATCGCACGAACGGCAAGCTGCTCGCGGCGAACCCGTACGTGAAGGTGAACTGGGCGGACAGGATTGATATGGTGACCGGCAAACCCGTTGAGGGCGACGCCACGATTCGCGTGCGCAAGGGCGAAGACGTGGAGATTTTTCCGTCCGTTCTTGGCGGAAAAAACTGGCAGCCGATGTCGTGGAATCCGGCGACTGGACTGGCGTATGCCAACACGCTCAACATCAGCTGGCCGTATCAATTGGCGAAGCCCGAATACAAGCGCGGTGAATGGTATCTGGGCATCAACTTCCGTGGCGTGAACATGCCCAAAGATCAGCCGCATGGTTATCTGTCCGCGCTTGATCCAATGACCGGAAAAGCGAAATGGCAAATGCCGTGGCCCGGCCAGCCGAGCATGGCCGGAACGCTCTCGACCGCGGGTGGGCTCGTCTTCACCGGTGCCGCGACCGGCGAAGTCATCGCCGTGGACGCCGACACCGGTAAGACGCTGTGGCAGTTCCAGACCGGCTCCGGCATCATCGGCCTGCCGGTGACGTGGGAGCTCAACGGCACGCAGTACCTGTCGATCGTCTCCGGCGGTGGTGGTGTGTGGGCGTTGCTCGGGGACGCGCGCATGGC
>JAYWAQ010000578.1:0-3691 GCA_043782305.1 Burkholderiales bacterium | reverse complement strand
GCGCATGCGGTGGCCGTCGGACGCAGCGTCCACGGGGAATCGACGGCCAGACTCAGCGCAACGAGACAGAGCGCGGCCCACAGCATGGTCGCTGTCGCAGTCGCCAGTGCCGACAGATGGGCAAGGCGCTTGCCATTGATCGCGGCGCAGGCGTACAGAAATGCCCCGAACAACACCGCAACCTGCGCAACTGCTTGCTGCCCGAGGCCTTGCAACGCGTCGAGCCCAACGACGAGCGTGACTCCCACAAAACCGAGCAGAACGCCCGCAAGCTTTGTCATCGATTTCGTTGCACCCGCCGAAAGTCCCGTGAGCAGAAACACGAATAGCGGCGAGGTGGAATTGAGCACACCCGCCAGTCCGCTGGCAAGATATTGCTGCCCCCAGGCCAGCACCAGCCACGCCACACTTGAGTTGAGCAGCGACTGCACAAACAACTTGCGCCATGACGATGTATCAGTCGGCAAATGTTCGCGACTTAGGTGCAGCACAACGAACAGAAAACAGGCCGCAAGCGTCACCCGAACCGCCATCAGCGTGATCGGCGGAAACGACGTGAGCGCGACCTTGATCAACAGATAAGACGATCCCCAAAGCCCGGCGAGCACCGCAAGCAATACAAATTCGATGGCGAGACTTTTGGGCTGGGTGGGATTCATTGCAGCGGCAGAGATCAATTGAGCGATCAAAAAAATCGCGTTGAACTGCCTCGCAGTCTATTTAGTTCTGTGCGCCAATGATTCGGTCTGGGCCGAAGTGTTCGCGGGCGACAGCTAGCGCGAGCTACGCCCAGCATCACGACTTAAGGCCGCAAAACATCGCTGGCATCCGCCTGCCGCACCAGAAGATCCGCATCCCCCTGGAGTAGAAAGCCCTGAGCCACCGCTTTGGTCGCGGCTGATTTGACCGCAGCGACATAGCCCTCATGGTCACGATAGCGCTCGACCAGCGAAAGCCGCGCATCGCCCCTTGCTTGACGCTCAGCTTTGGTCTTCGCAAACGGAATCATCCCGCCCACGTAGTTGCAAATCTGCCCTTCGTGGAAAGGTCGCGTGCCGCCCGCCGTGATGTTCCAGCCCAAGTACGTCGCCAGCGGCGCGTCCTGCAGCACGACAGGCACACCGCCAACCTCGTTGCCGTCGGCGTTCACGCGTGGCACTTTCATCTTGATGACTTGCTTGATCGGTGGCGGCATTTTGGTGGGCACGCCAGAGCCATCGTTGTAATTGAAATCCGGGCCCCAGTCGTAGTCGAATGTGGGCATGATGAAGTTCATCGGTATCGTCGCGGGCAAGCCCGGAATCGACGGGAAACCCATCGCGTCTTTCGTCGCGTCGACGAGCTCGCCCTTGTCGAGTCGCGGCCACACACTTGGCGGTGGTGCAACGCCCTTCATCACCCAGTCGCGGAAATGTTGCCGTAGCGCGTTGACCGTGTGGATGTGCGGCATGACGTTGGGTGCCAGTACGGCGGTGCCGAAATTATTGCCGGGGCAGTTCGGCGGCGGCAGCGTTTTTCCCGCGAGGCTCGCGTTGAACATCGTGTTCGGCGTCGGGACGATGTAGCCACCGTGATTGCTGCTCGCGATGTAGTAGCGGCGCACGTTGTCCGGCAGCGGGATGTCGACCTTGCCGTCAGTGCCCACCCATTCGGGCGTGAGCTTCAGCGCCCACACTTCTGCCGAGCCGAAATGCTCGATAATTTTCGGGCAGGTTTTGCTGAGGGTGCAGCGATCCAGAATGCCGCGCTCAGGCAGTTTGCGCACCGTATCCGGCCACGGCACCCACCACTGCGGTCCTTCGCTACCGGCCTGATAAAGCTCCAGCACACCATCCGGCTGCGCCCAGCGGAAATTGAGCGCGATACGGCGTCCGGCGATGATCGGCCACGCGCCATCGTAAAGCTGCTTGCCCGTTTCATCCTGATTGAAACCCAGGTGAATGAAGCCGCGCAGGAAATTGCCGGACTGCGAATTGCCGCGACTGATTACCCATTTGATTTTTCCGGCAAGCGGGTTCGCAGTACCGAAATCATCTTTCGCTTCGTTACGAAAGAACGCCGCAACATCGCGAAACGCGGCGAAGCCAACGCCAAGCACGGGTGGGTTCTCAGCGGTGAAAACGACTTGGTACAAAAGCTTCGCATTGAAGCCGTTCTTCAAACAAATTTGCGTCGCGTCCGGCGTACCTGGGAAGGGGTTTTTCGCGTCACATTTCGCCCACGCCCAGTCGCCTGATGCGAGGATGGAATCGACGGTGACTTTGCCATCGACCGTCTCGTGTTTGATCGCTGTGAGTGTCGATTTCCTGGTATCGAGATCGTACGGTTTGTAAGGCACTGGGCTCGTCTGCACCAGCATCTGCTGCGATTCCGAGCCGCTGCGATTGACGATGCGCCCGAGCACTTCGCCGCGCACTGGTGAGCCATCCGGGTTTTTCGCAATCGGCACGATCACGAAATCCTGACCCGCCTGCGTGTGCGCCGTGGTGCCCGAATTGTCGCCCTGCCAGCCGCTGCTCAAACCCACGTCACCGAAGTTCCTCTCTGCGGGAACGATGGTCACCCGGCCACCGCGATTGGGCACGTCGTGCCACATGAGTCCGCTCATCTTCGACGGATCGGACGGCATCACGAGCTGAAACGTCGTGACGTATTCAACTTTGCCCGCAGCGCTTTTCGGCGCGAGTTGAATATCCTGAATGATCGCGTTCAACGGATTGGCCGGATCAAGCTCGCCGTAAGCGCGCCCGCTGATGCGCTTGATCGCGCCTGCTTCGCCAGTAGCCGAAAGCGTCGCGTCTGGGTCTACCGTGGACTCGATAACGATTTTGCTAACGCGAGCTTCCGTTGTTGCGAGCAAAATGCCTGCGGTCAGCGCAAGAACGCTGGCCCGCAGGACTGTTTTGTATGCATGGGTAATAGTGGCAGATGGCATGTGCGCTGTCTCAAGTACGTGTTCGTGCCACCATCCTACCGTTGCTGCATCGCAGCAGCGCGCGCAAGTTCCATCGCGCAGCAGTGCGACGGCGTCGGTCCTGAAGATTAACCGCCGAGGTACGCAGCCTTCACGCGCGGATCAGCGAGCAGAGTCTTGGCATCGCCGGTCAGCGTAATCTCCCCAGACTCCAACACGTAGCCGCGGTTCGCATGCTCCAGTGCGAGCTGCGCGTTCTGCTCGATGAGCAAAATCGTCGTGCCTCGTTTGGCGATCATGCGGATGATTTCGAAGATTTTTTCCACCATCAAGGGCGCGAGGCCCATCGACGGTTCGTCGAGCATCAAAAGCTTGGGTTGCGCGAGCATGGCGCGGCCAATGGCGAGCATTTGCTGCTCACCGCCGGATAACGTGCCCGCCATTTGCAACGTGCGTTCTTTGAGGCGCGGAATCATGGTGTAGATCTCGTCGACTTCGGCCAAGATTTGCGCCTTGTCGTTCCGTGCATACGCACCCATCAGCAGGTTCTCATGCACGTTCAGGCGCGCGAACACGCCACGGCCTTCGGGGCAGAGCGCGATACCGAGACCGACCAGCGCATGTGACGGCACGCCGGTGATGTCCTTGCCCCTATACGTGACCTTGCCACCTGCCGGCTTGATGAGGCCGGACAGCGCGCGCAGCGTGCTTGATTTGCCCGCACCGTTGGCACCGATCAGGGTAACGAGTTCACCTTCGTCGACATGAAAATCAATG
>JAYWAQ010000577.1:0-3692 GCA_043782305.1 Burkholderiales bacterium | reverse complement strand
CCGAAGGTACGCCGCGAAACCAGCGCCGTATCGATTCAAGCTGCGCGTGAGCGGAGGGTAATCGAGGGCGTAGTCGCGCGCTTGTCGGTCGAACACATCGGAGCCCATGAAGAGCACCGTTTTCGCGTAGGTGTCGGCGAGCACTTCGGCGAGCCGCGCCCGGTAAGCATTTCTATAGATGCCAAGACGTCGATTGAGATCGACGTCCGGCGCTGCGCGCAAATGCGTCGTCACGCTGTCGTTGGATCGCGCCAGGACGTAGTCCGTTAGCTTCCGCTGGGTGTCGCGCAGAGTTTGTGTTGAGGCAATGGTTTCCATGACGCTCGCAGTATGGCCGAGAAATCGATCCATGGAAAGCTCATCACGCACCGAGGAAAAATCTTCCGCGATGCGGCGCGCCGTAGCAATTTCCGCAAGTAATTCCGACAGTGCTGGAATATTGTCATCGCGCTCGATCATTGCAGGCACTGGACCGAAAAGGCGACACGCTTCGCGGTACAACGACCAAACGGCAGGCGCAACCGGATGATCGTGCGTGTCGACGATGTGATCACCGTTGTCCGCATGGCCCGCAAGATGAATCTGCTGAATGCGATTCGCAGGCAAACCGGACAAATAGTGCAGCGGGTCAAAGCCATGATTCACACTGCTCACATAGACGTTGTTGACGTCAAGTAGCAACAGACAATCAGCCTCGTTCGCGATGTGATTTAGAAACTGCCATTCGCTTGCCGCGGAGTGCTTGTAGTCGATATAACTCGACACATTTTCAATCACGAAACGCCGCTGCAAAACGTCCTGAATACGCTTGATCTGCGTAATCACATGACGTGCCGCTTCGTCGGTGTAAGGCAGTGGATAAAGATCGTGCAACTGCTCCGGTCCGGGGCCACCGATCCAGCACAGATGATCGGAAATCCACATCGGCTCGACGCGATCCGCCAGCGCCTTTACGCGCTTCAGATAGTCCTTGTCAATGCCGGATACCGCGCCTATTGACATGGCGACGCCGTGCATCACAACTGGATAGTTCGAACGAATCTGATCCAGAAACACGAGCGGTTTCCCGCCTTCGACCAGATAGTTGTCGGTGATAATCTCCAGCCAGTCGACAGGTTGCTTCTCGCGCAGAAAATCGGAGTAATGCTGCGTTCGCAAACCAATGCCGAACCCAGCATTAGTTTGCGTCACCCAGTGTTGGCCGTCGTGCATAGGTCGGGTGTCGACGCGCGCCGTGGGAGGAGGTCAGACGCGGGCCGACAATCGTGCAACGACCCGTCGACTACAGGTCGCCGATGGTGCCTTTGCTGCTCAGGCATTCCGCTGCTGCCATGCCCTTGAAGCCATGACCCTTGCAGGCGTTTTGGCCCTTGCAGCTGTGTTCTGCAGTTTTGCAATCGCTATTGCCTTTGCAGTCATGCACGTTGTAGCAATGCACTTTGTCGTTGGCGGCGATGGCTTTACCAGCGGCACCTTTAGGCGCATCAGCGGCAAAGGCCGACGCCGCAAGCGCGAGCGTCGCGGCGGCAAGCGCGAAGGAAGTAGCGGATTTGATTTGTGACGCGATCATGGGTAGCTCCAGATAAGAAGAGGTTGAACATACCGGCTTGCTCGCCCGCACTTTGCCGTGCGAACGTATTCGGTATCAGTATGTCTTTCTCGTTAACGGAGCCTTACAGGAATCGTGAAATTCTTTCTCAGCCGTCATACTCGTGCCACAAGCACGGGGATCCTGAGCATGCGCAATTGTCACGTTTGTTCGGGCGCGACCATTCTGGATTCCCGCTTTTGGCGAGAATGACGCCGCGGGGGTTGAGTACTTTGCGGGTGTTGACTTACGCTTTTGCAACGGGCCGTGACGTATCGGAGCACCACTCGCTCCAACTGCCTGCGTAGAGCTTGCTGCCCGAAAGCCCCGCATGTTCCATCGCAATCATGTTGGCGAGTGCCGACACGCCGCTGCCGCATTGATGAATGAGCTCCTCTGGTTTACGCCCCGCAAGTATTGCTTCGAATTCCGCGCGGAGTTCATCGGCAGGTTTGTAAACGCCCTCGCGCAAATTGGTCGGGAATGGCCGATTGAAAGCGCCGGGGATGTGGCCAGCGACAGGATCGACCGGTTCCACTTCACCGCGATAACGCTCCGGCGCACGAGCATCGAGAATGCGTCTCTGTGGCGTTGCGAGCGAAGCTTCCGTTTGCTCGGCGGTCACGCGCATTTCGTCGTGCAGCGAGGCTGTGAATGTTGTGGCCGGACGAACATTGGCAGTCGTTTCGCAGGCACGGCCTTCCTTCACCCACTGCGCAATGCCACCATCCAGCACGTAAACACTGTCATGCCCCAGCCAGCGCAGCATCCACCACAATCGTCCGACAAACATCGCGCTGCCCTGATCGTAGACCACGACTTGGCTTGTGTTGCTGATGCCCTTTCTGCCCAGCGTCAGCGAGAACGCTTGCGGCGTCGGAAGCGGGTGACGACCGTTCTTTCCTGTTTTTTCTGCTGACATATCTTCGTCAATTGAGAGATAAATCGCGCCCGGAATGTGGCCCGCCGCATAGGCGTCGCGGCCGATGGAAGGATTCATCAAATCGTGTCGGGTATCGACGATCACGAGGTTCGGATCGTTGATGATTGAAGCGAGTTCGGAGGTGGAGATGAGGGGAGAAGGCATAGGATTTGGATTAATTAAAACGGTGCGTCATGCTGATCATCCGACGGTGTGGACGGCGCGAAATTCGCTTCGAAGGGGATGTCATCGAAATCGTCTGAGGCGAGCTGGTATAGCCCCTCTCCCTTGAGGGGAGAGGGGTTGGGGAGAGGGTGATGGTCGGTGAGCAAAGCCCAGATTGCTTCGAGAACGCTTTCCCGATTTTCTGTCCACTGGTTGTTCCATACGCGCATCACTCGAAACCCTTCCTGCTTCAAAAAGGCATCGCGCTTTTGGTCGTACCCAGCGGTTTGCGCATGCTGCGAACCGTCGAGCTCAATTACGAGACTTTTCGACAGGGCAACAAAGTCAACGATGTAGGGGCCAATCGGCTGTTGACGCTTGAATTTCACGTCAGCAAAGCGATGCGCGCGCAATTCCTGCCATAGCTCGTGTTCCCAAGGCGTTGCGGCGGACCGCATCTCGCGGGCGTGGGCGAGTTGCTCGACGTGCTTTTGTAATGCCACCGGCCCCCTCTCCCCTGCCCCTCCCCCACCGGGGGGGAGGGGTTCAAGTATGGGCAACACAACGCGACGGTTGCCCAACGCCAATATTCCGACACCATTGATCGCCTCCGGCATCGTGATCGCCTTCGCCGTTGGGAACAGGCTGCCGCCTTCAATCTGCGTGCGCAGTTGCCGCAGATCGGCCTCGGCCTCTTCGTCGCTCACCGCTGCGTCGACTTCCGCATCACTATGCGTGAGCAAACGCGACACGTCACCTGCAAATTCTGTATCGCGAAATTGCTCTAACAGCGCGCCCATGTTGGGCTCATCCGGTGCGCGAATTGCGACATCAACCACTGCTTGCAGCAAGCGCAAAACATGCGGCGCATTCACGGGATCAGGGAATTGCGTATCGACCAGGTACATCGCGAGTTTCGGGCGACCAAGAATGCGCCTGGCGCTCGCCAGCACCCGCTGAGTAGCGGGGTCGGTGCGCGCTGTTGCCGGCATCGGCGGACGCCTGCCTGCGCCTGGC
>JAYWAQ010000576.1:0-3693 GCA_043782305.1 Burkholderiales bacterium | reverse complement strand
TGCGTGTCTATGGAATTCGGCATTTCGAGCAGGCCTATCTTGCGGGAATCATTGCTGCGGGCAATAGCAGCAGCTCGAAGCTTGGGTTTGTGGCAGCCGCTACAACACCGGGCGCACTGGCCGAAATCAATGCCTTCACGCTCGGCGCACAAAGCGTTAACTCGCGAGCAACGACGCAAGTTATCTGGACAGGCTCAATGTCGGATGCCGCGGCCGACGCTCGGGCGGCCGAAACGCTAATCAAGCGCGGTGTCGACGTGTTGATCGCAACGACCGATTCCACCCCCGTTGCCCAAGTCGCCGAGCGCCGCCGCAAACGTGTCGTCGGTTGGCATGTTGACCGTCGCGCCGTTGCGCCGCACGCACAGGTGGCGACTGTGGCGCTGGATTGGTCACCTTTTTACAAGACGGCGGTACGCGAATCCTTCGACTATCTTTGCACCAAAACTGACACGTCACGCGGCTACCGCGAGGGAGCGATCAAGGTGATCGGGCTGACCAAATCGCTGTCGCCTGCAGCCAAAAAGCGGCTTGATTTCGTTCAAACGCAACTCGTGAAAGGCGAGTTTGAAGTGTTTACCGGACCGGTTCGTTCAAGCGCAAACACTGTGGTGCTGGCCGAACGCGCCGTTGGCGACGAGCCATGGCGCAAGTCCATGAATTTCCTCGTTCGAGGCGTCACTGTGCTGGCGAGGGACGACGGCTTCAAAATGAAGGCACGCCCGACGGCACGTCTCGCCGTCAACTGATTTGTGGCGCGGGAGATTGTACTAACGCGAACTTTCAGCGTAATATTCGGCGGATCGACCGCGTGGCAGCATTGTGGCGTTGGGGTCGGGCGGTAATGATCCAACTGTGCAACAAATTTTGTTTAATCTCAAGGAGTGAGTTATGACTTTTCAATGGTTTCGGCGCTTACCAGCGCTTGGCGTGATTTTTCTGTTAGGTGCTGCGTCGATTTGCTCGGCGCAAGTAGCGTCCTTCACAGCCGTTCTGTCCGGTGCCAACGAGGTGCCCGCCAATGCGTCGGCTAATGTGGGCAGCACGTCCGTCACCGTCAATGCCGCCACGGGTGCGGTGACGTGGAGCACCACGTCCTCCATTCCCCAGCCCAGCGCTACGGGACATCATATTCATCAGCAAGTCGCAGGTACCAACGGCCCCATCGTCGTTAACTTCGGAACGGCCTATAGCGGAACCGTTACAGCGACGACAACACTTGCTGCATCGATCATCGCCAATCCAGCCGGCTTCTACGTCAACCTCCACACAGCAGCGTTCCCCGGCGGTGAAATTCGTGGGCAGTTGGTACCGTTCGTTGCACCCGTAGCTGGCGTCGTTCCCGTGTTGGACGGACCCCTGCTCGCTCTCCTTGGCGCAGCGCTGGCGGGTCTTGGCGTGTTCGCGTTCCGTCGTACGAAGCGGGCATAGTTACGAGTCTCTCGACGTCATTGCGGGCGGAGAACGATTGCGTTCTCCTTCTCGCTTGGATTTCGTTTGTGGGTCGTTCGAAGCAGATGCTCGCCCTGTCAACGCCGCACCGAAGCGGCCCAGATACGGGTGCGGGCAACTTCATCGCAGGCGCTTTTGATGCTGCTATGAATTGCGATCAATAGGAAGTCGTGATGAAGAAGACGTTGGCCGTAGTTTTTGGCCTCGCCGTGGTTGCAGCAATAGCATGGATGACGTTAGCTGAACGCACTGGCGGCCTCGCTTCGAACGGCTCGACGGCCAGCGGCGAAACGAAGGGCGGCACCAACCAGATCGCGGCCAACGCATTGCCTCCGTCAGCGGTATTAAAGATCGATCCACGCGCCAACAGTACGACCACAGGCGCAAGCACGACGATCCGCACGCAGGCGCTCGCGAAACTCTCGCCATTGATGCAAGCTTATGTCGAGCGAAAAAATCTGCCCGATGTGTTCAGACGGGCAGAGGCCTTGCCCGAAAGCGGAGAAGCCGCCTTTATCAAAGCCGAAATCCTCGAGCGATGCGTAACCCCGAGCGACGCCGCTGCGAGTCCGCCACAAAAATCACTGGACGAGCGTCGCAAGAGTTTCATCGCTTCTCTGCCACTCAATCATCCGGACAACACGATGCGAATCAACGCGTTTGATGTGGTCAATCAAGATCGTTGTGGTGATCTCAAGAACTTGCCAATCACCAAGGCTGAAATTGCCGCGCTGTACGCGAAAGCATCCGAGGCCAAAGACGCAACCGCACTCGCCCGCGATTTGAATTGCGAGCTCACAAACACGTCAGACCCGGCAAAAAACGGCTCACGTGCACTCTCCATCACGCCCGAGCAATTCGAGCGGCTGCAGCAATCGATGCGCTCGAAAAGTCCGGCCGCCATCCGCGTTGGCGTAGGCATGCTCGGCAACACGTATCGCAATGGTTCGATCAGCATCGGCGACCGTCTTGCCGACAGTCAGGCGTTGCATCACACCGCAAACCTTCTGGCCTGCCAGTACGGAGACGATTGCAGCAGTTTCCCGCTACGCGCGTGCGCTCGCCAGGGTCGCTGCGCCACCAGCAATTACGAGGACTATATGGCGTTCTACGACCTCTCGCCGAATGCCGCGCAACGGGTGGAGGAATACCGGGCGGAGTTCACACGCATGATCGAAGCTGGCGACTTCTCAACGCTGCGATTGACGCTGGGCGACCAGAACACTGATAGCGTCAGCACCGGCAGTTATTATCGGTGCCCATAGCGAAGTCTATTGCCGATAATTCTGCCCAGCTTTTCGACAGAACTGCCGCTGCGAATGGGCCAGATGGCATAAACGACTCAAGTCGACTATTGGCGTAATCTACCTCTAGCCCTTTTGCCGCAGCACCTTCAGAAAAAAGCTGATTGCTTCAATTCACCGAACAATTCAGCTTATTGCGAAGCCATCGTTTTCTTCAACGCATAGGCCAGCGACCACACCGACGACGCATACATCCTTGACCGGTTGTAGCGGGTGATGACGTAAAAATTCTCGAACGCGAGCCAGTATTCGTCGCGACCGTCGGCGTTCTCGAGCGAGATGATGCCGACCATGCCGTCGTCTGCGGGTAGCGTCACGTCGGCGTCGCGAGCGGTGATCATCACACCTGCCGCGAGAAATTCCTTGAGCGTTTTTCTCGGCGACAACCCGCCGTCAATGCTGGCGATGATCTCGTCGCTCGGTTTGGCAATGGGCAGCATCACCGGCTCGCCGCGCTGCCAGCCGTGGCCTGACAAAAACGACGCGACCGAGCCGACGATATCGGCGGGAGAATTCCAGAGATCAATGCGCTGATCGTTGTCGAAATCCACGGCCCATTTGCGATAGCTGCCCGGCATGAATTGCGGCCAGCCCATCGCGCCTGCGAACGAGCCCATGAAGTCGAGCGGTGAGCGTTTTTGCTCGCGCGCCAACAACAGCAATTCTTTTAATTCTGCGCGAAAAAATTCAGCACGGCGGGGGTAGTCAAACGCGAGCGTCGCCAATGCGTCGATCACGCGAAAGTTCCCGGTCATGCGACCGTAAACAGTCTCCACGCCGATGATGGCCGCAACGACTTGCGCGGGCACCCCATACGATTGTTCTGCGCTGGCAAAACTGGCCCGATTAGCGCGCATGAATTCAGCACCGCGTTGCAGTCGATCGCCGCCAATATGGCGCGGCCAATACACGTACCAGGGCGTCGGTGCGCGCATCG
>JAYWAQ010000575.1:0-3698 GCA_043782305.1 Burkholderiales bacterium | reverse complement strand
TTGCGGTTCACAATCGGCCTGATCTCGAGTTGGGCAAATGGGGCACGCGGGTTGGGCCGTTCATGGCGTCGGCGGATGGCTTCACCATTGAAGTGAGTGGCAAAGGTGGGCATGCCGCGCGCCCGCATTTGCTCTGCGATCCGATGACGGTGGCCGCGAATATCGTGCTCGCTGCGCAGACGATTGTGTCGCGCAATGTGAGTCCGCTGGAAACGGCCGTCGTCGGCATCAGCGCGATTGAAGGCGGCAATTTGCCTGCGTTTAATGTGGTGCCTGATACGGTGAAGATGACGGGAACCGTGCGCACGTATGACCCCGCAACGCGCGACCTGATTGAAGCGCGTCTGGCAGAAATGGTGCAGGGGATTTGCGACGCGCATCGGGCGAAAGGAACGCTCAAGTACGACCGACTTTATCCGCCCGTGATCAACACGGCTGCGGAGGTTGAGTTCGCACGCCAGGCCGCCGCCGAAGTATGGGGCGAGGAAAACGCCGACGCGAACTACACGCCGTCGATGGGCGGTGAAGATTTCTCATTCATGCTGCAAAAGCGTCCGGGTTGTTACGCCGTGATCGGACAGAAAAACACGGCGGAGATTTTGCCGTTGCACAACACGCGGTACGATTTTTGCGATGAAATTATTCCGAACGGGGTGCGGTACTTTTCGCGGCTGGCCGAGCGTGGGCTGCCGCTTTGAAAGTTCACTCGATGACCCGCACATTCAGGTGAAATTTTGGCAGCAATGACCCGTTTTTTTGACAGCGATATCTGGTGGAGCTTCAAGCATTCGCCGGTGACCGTGATCGCGGCTATATTGGCATTGCTGTGCATTTTTGGAGCTGTGCTCGCGCCAATCATTGCGCCTCATAATCCCTATGATCTGGCGCAAATATCACTGCTCGATTCCAACTTGCCGCCGATGTGGATCGCAAGCGGAAAGTCAGAGTTTCCGCTCGGCACGGATCAACAGGGCCGCGACATTTTGTCCACGATCATGTATGGCAGCCGCATCTCGCTGCTGGTCGCCGTCTGCGCGGTGATGATGTCGATTGTGGTGGGTGTCGGGCTCGGTCTGCTGGCGGGTTACGTTGGTGGTCGTGTCGACAGCATCATCATGCGAATCGCTGATATTCAGCTGACGTTTCCGTCCATTCTGGTGGCGCTGTTGATCAGCGGAATTGGTCGCCAGTTCGTGCCGCGTGACATGCAGGATTCACTGGCGCTTTACGTGATCATCTTCTCCATCGGCATTACATTGTGGCCGCACTATGCGCGCACGGTGCGCAGTTCGACGCTGGTGGAAAAAAGTAAAGAATACGTGCAGGCCGCGCGCGTGATCGGTGTGTCGCAGACGCAAATCATGTTCAAGCATGTGCTGCCGAACGTGCTCGGGCCGGTGCTGGTGATCGCAACTTTAAACATTGCCAATGCCATCATTTCCGAGGCAACGCTTTCTTTTCTGGGTGTCGGCATGCCACCCACGCAGCCATCGCTTGGCACCTTGATTAGCGAGGGGCAAAACTACTTGTTCTCCGGCGAGTGGTGGATTACTGTATTTCCGGGGATTGCGCTGATCGTCATGGTGGTGTCGGTCAATCTGGTCGGAGACTGGCTGCGCGACGCGCTGAACCCGAAGCTCCGATAGTTGTCTCATCGTGTTGGGCTGGATAGATTGATAGCGGGAGAAAAGCTATGAAAACTGTTCCTTTGTTTTCTTCGTTAATGGCCGTCGCTGGGGTTGCGGTGGTGGCTGGCTGCGCGCATCAGTGGGAAACCGTCCTTGATGGCCGCTTGTATACGCGGACGAATTTGCACCGATACCCAGTGAGCATCGTCGCGGTGGACGGCGAATACAGCACCTTCGTGCCCCGGCGCATTGATGCGGGTGTGCATGAATTGCTGATCGACGCGGCACCGACGAAAGCCAGCTATCTGCCAGATCGCAAAGCGTTTACGTTCAAGACGGAAAAGTGCGTGCGCTACTGGCTGGCGGCGCAGCGCACCAGCGATTATTCGCGGGACTATGAACTGGTCATTGACCACGCCGAGCCGGTGCCCGGTTGTCACCCGACCAGTGGCGCGCCTGCGCAGGCGGTCATTGTGCCCGCCGACCCGACGCTGATTGAACAGCCGCGCGCCATTCCGATGCCGAAGCGCACGTAAAAAGTACCGCAGCTGCCCATGTCCAAAGCCCTGCTTGAAGTAAAAAATCTGCGTATTGAGTTCCCGAATCGACGGGGCTTGTTGACGGCGGTTGATGATGTTTCTTTCTCGATTGCGCCGGGCGAAGTGCTCGGTGTAGTAGGTGAATCCGGCGCGGGAAAATCACTGACCGGTGCCGCGATTATCGGGTTGCTGGAACCGCCGGGTCGCATTGCAGGCGGAGAAATTTTGCTGGACGGGCAGCGCATCGACAATTTGCCCTACGAGGCCATGAGAAAGATTCGCGGTCGGCAGATCGGCGCGATTTTTCAGGATCCTTTGACCTCCCTGAATCCGCTCTACACCGTGGGTCGCCAGCTCGTAGAAACGATCACGACGCACCTCGATCTGAGCGAAGCGGCGGCGAAAGACCGTGCCGTTAAATTGCTGGAGGAGGTGGGAATTCCGGCGGCCCGCGAACGCGTGGACCACTATCCGCATCAGTTCTCCGGGGGCATGCGGCAACGCGTCGTGATTGCGCTCGCGCTGGCGGCAGAACCCAAGGTCATCATCGCGGACGAGCCGACGACCGCGCTCGACGTCTCGATTCAGGCACAGATCATTACACTGCTGAAGCGGCTCTGTCGCGATCACGGCACGGCAGTGATGCTCGTCACCCACGACATGGGTGTGATTGCCGAAACCGCAGATCGTGTAGCCGTCATGTACGCCGGGCGCATCGTGGAAATTGGTCCGGTGGCGGATGTGATTCACCGGCCGCAGCATCCCTACACGGTAGGCCTGATGGGCTCGATCCCGGAGTTTGAAAGTGATCGCGAACGATTGATTCAGATCGATGGTGCGATGCCGCGGCTTGATGCGATTCCGCAAGGTTGCGCGTTTAATCCACGATGCAACAAAGTGTTCGACATGTGCAAAACGTCTCGTCCCGAGTTGATGGCGGCCGCGGCTTCACGAGCCGCCTGCTGGCTGCATGACTCACGACTCGTGCAAAGCGTACCGAGGCTTGCGCGATGACTGCTCCCTTCGTCCAACTCAAAAATGTCAGCAAAACGTTTGACGTATCAGCGCCTTGGTTGAACCGCGTGATCGAGCGAAAGCCGCAAAGTTTTTTGCATGCGGTGAGTGACCTGAGTTTTGACATTCAGCGCGGCGAAACGCTGGCGCTGGTCGGCGAATCAGGTTGTGGCAAATCCACCGTTGCGCGCTTGATTGTTGGTCTCTACGCCTCGTCCACAGGCAGCGTGATGATCGACGGTCAGGACATGCGGATTGCGCTGACCTCCAATAACGAGGCCGCTCGCGCCTTGCGTCGTAAGGTACAGATGATTTTTCAGGATCCGTACGCGAGCCTGAACCCGCGCTGGCGGGTGGCCGACATCGTCGCCGAGCCGATCCGCACGCACAAGCTCATGCCCGACGGCGCAGCGCTCGACAAACGCGTGGCAGAGCTCCTTGGTTACGTCAAGCTCACTGCGAAAGATGGCGAAAAATACCCACATCAGTTCTCGGGCGGGCAGCGCCAGCGTATCTC
>JAYWAQ010000574.1:0-3710 GCA_043782305.1 Burkholderiales bacterium | reverse complement strand
CCGATGTTGCGATCAATTGCCAATGTAGAACGTGTAGCTGCTCTCCTGACCAAAGCCGCGCTAGCAGCTCAGCCTGCGATTAAAGCGGGTGAGCGTTCGAGCAATGAAACGATCAGCAATCCCTCATCCGCAGTGCCAACGGGCGGTTTCGCAAATGCTTCCTAGTTGACGCAATTTAGCTTTCAAAGACAAATTACTGATGCAAACAACGACTGCGCCCACTCAACAAGCATCCTCGATGGCAGCGCCGATGATCGCGATTATTGCGGTGATTCTTGGCACCATGGCTTATGTATTTTTGAAGCCTGAACGAGGCGTCGATGTGCCAACAACCATCGCTGGATCCAGGGTGGCTGTAGTGGCAACGAGGGATATTCGGTTCGAGGATCAACTCGACGGTGGCATCGAAGTGCGCGACGCCGCAACCAATGCAGTGATCGAGAGGGTCGCCCCAGAAACCAATGGATTCATGCGCGGTGCGGTACGCAGTCTGGTGCGTGAACGCAAACGATCCAGCATCGGTGCAGACAAACCTTTTTCAATCGTCGCATTGGCCGACGCTCGCCTCGTACTTCGCGACAACGTGACCGATCACGAAATTGACCTCGCCTCGTTTGGCTCGACCAACGCTGAGGTGTTTGCCAAATTGTTAAACAAACAAGAAACTGCAACCAAAATTAGCAAGGCTGCTCCATGAGTGCATCGGTTCTCGCCTCATCACCTTCCAGCGTCGTTTCTGACAACGCTTCTTGGCTGGGAGGGTCCGTCACCGTTCCATGCACGGTCGAACTCAGCAACACCGCCGAGACGCTGCATGCTCACGTTGAGCTTGATGGCATTGAAGTGGGCCCCGGCGACGAAGTCCTGGTGCACGACGCTCCTTTCATCGTTGCCTTCGGTGAGCACACGGTGTATCACCGAAGCGCCACTGTATCCAAAGCGTCCTGGTTCGCACGAGTCTGGACCCGCCTGTGTTCACGTTTTGAATTAACGGCACTCTATGAGGTGAGTTTCTCGCCAGATCGCCTGTGCCAATCCCATAACTTTTCCCGGAGCCGTAAGCCATGAGCGCCCTTGAAATCGACGCCGCGCCGTCCAACACGCATGAGGCCACAGAGCGCGCGCAGACGAACACCTTGCTGTCGCCGCGCTTTTACACGACAGACTTCGATGCGATGGATCGAATTGATATTTCGCTTGTGCGCGGCGAGTGGGACGCGTTGATGGAAGAGTTCCGGCTCGATCTTAATCGCGGGCACTTCGTGCGACCAGCCGACATGGATCGTGACTTTTCGGAACTGCCGGAGGGTCTGTATCGCGAGTTTGTTGATTTCATGATCAGCTCGGTGACCGCTGAATTCTCCGGCTGCGTCCTGTATGCCGAGATCAAGCGTCGCGTAAAAAATCCTGAAATGCGAAAACTCTTCGGCTACATGAGCCGCGACGAATCGCGCCATGCGGGCTTCATCAATCAGTGGCTAAAAGATTTTGGTATCGGCGTGGATTTGGGCTTCCTGACAAAGGCCAAAAAGTACACCTTCTTCCGCCCAAAGTTCATCTTCTACGCGACCTATCTTTCCGAGAAAATCGGCTATGCGCGCTACATCACCATCTTCCGCCAAATCGAGCGCCATCCCGAGCTTTGCTTCCATCCGATCTTCAAGTGGTTTGATCTCTGGTGCAACGACGAATTTCGACATGGCGAGGCGTTCACTCTGTTGATGCGCTCCGATCCAAAATTGCTTCAGGGCGCGAATATTTACTGGATTCGCTTCTTCCTGCTTGCTGTCTACGCAACGATGTATGTGCGCGACCATGCGCGCGTCGAGTTTCACAAAGCGCTCCACGTAACACCCAGCGATTACGACTTCACGGTATTTCGTATCACCAATGAAATCACGAAGCAGGTGTTCCCGGTCACGCTCAATCTCGATGACCCGCGGTTCCGCGCGGGCCTTGAACGCATGCGCGTTCTGGCGCTCGCGATCGATGCTGCAAAGACGCAAGGCGGCTTGATTGGAGGCATCAAACGACTTGGCCTTGGTGTATGTGCCGCAGCCACGTTCGCGCGGCTGTATCTTCTGCCAACGCATTCGCATGCGCTGCCAGTCGATATGCGTCTACAGCCAACCTGGTAGTCGCTCACTCCGAGCCCAATGCGAATGGAAATAATCGCAGCAGTCGCTGTCGCCGCGCTCCTCTGGTGGTTCCTCACGGGCGTCATCTTTTTTCTTGACGGACTGCACAAGCGCACCTACTTCTGGAGCCTCTGCGCTGCGACGTTAGTCGCGACATGCAGCCTGATTGGACTCATGGTGGCTAGCCGAAGTGCGACCGTTGGCAGCGCATACGCCGCGTTCGCGTTCACACTCTTGATCTGGGGCTGGCAGGAGATGCTTTTCCTGATGGGCGGAATCGCCGGTCCTTCGCGTCAAAGCTGCCCGCTCGACGCGTCAGAACGCCAGCGATTCACGCTCGCGACCCGTGCCGTCATCTATCACGAGCTGGCATTGCTGGGCGGCGGCCTTTTGCTGCTCGCGTTCACGTGGGGTGCCGTCAATCACGTCGGCGGCTATACCTACCTTGTGCTCTGGATCATGCGGCTGTCGGCGAAACTGAATCTCTTCTTCGGCGTGCGCAATACTTACTCACACTTTTTACCGCCGCACATGGCCTATCTTGGCACTTACTTCCGGCAAAGTAATTCGATCGGCAAATTCTTTACCGTAAGCGTGGCAATGGCTGCGGCATGTGCTGCAACGATCTGGATTGCCGTTGGACAAGCCAACCTGTCGTCGTTTGCAACGACGGGCTTGGTGCTTGTCGCAACGCTCCTCACACTGGCAGTGCTGGAGCATCTCTTTCTGATTGCTCCGCGCTCGGTCGAAGCGCTATGGTCGCCCGCCTTGGGGCACCGCGTAGAAGCAACTGCGCCCAACATCCGACCGTAGCGCGTCACTGAGCGCAATTTTTTTACACACGCATTGTCGGTGCAAGTGCGGACGCCTAATATTCAGGTCTGTCCCACCTGCATTTGACCAGCAACATTGGAGTACATCGTCATGGCTATCGAAACCCGTCGCAGCTTCATCAAAATCATTCCATTCGTCGGCGTGGGCTTGCTCGCCGCATGCTCGGAAAAACCGAAAGCCGCCGTCGAGGCCGCCCCAGCCCCTGCTCCTGCACCAGCAGCGCCAGCACCCGCGCCGGCCGCCCCACCTGCCGCTGCCGCCGCACCCGCTGCGGCCCCTGCACCTGCTACTGGCGCTTTACCCATGGTTGCCGCAGACGATCCAACGGCAGTTTCGCTGGGCTATTCACCGGACGCAACCAAAGTCGACAAAGCGAAATACGCGCAGCACGTTGACGGCACCAAATGTGGGAACTGCAATTTGTTTCAGGGTGCGACGGGCGCCGCGTCAGGCCCATGCCCGCTTTTCCCCGGCAAGCACGTCAGCTCCGGTGGCTGGTGTAGTGCTTACGTGAAGAAAGTGGGTTAGAGCAGCAGACCCTGAAGTCGACCCGAAAACTTCGGGTCGCGATTGACGTAGTCAACCGACACTAGGTTGGAACGTAGGGCTGTTCACTTTTGACCCAATCGCGGAGCGATTGGTACCGAGGGCGGGACTCGAACCCGCACGATGTCACCAACGGTGGATTTTGAATCCACTGCGTCTACCAATTCCGCCACCCCGGCTTTGTGAACAGCT
>JAYWAQ010000573.1:0-10299 GCA_043782305.1 Burkholderiales bacterium | reverse complement strand
CTTTCGTGACAAATGAATCTACGTCGCATGCTATCGCGGCGGCCATTGGGAAAATCGCTCGCAGCCAGACTTTGCTGGCAACAGCTTTTGGCTATAGCCTCTCATTTATATGGGCTAGAAGTCGATTCGTATCAAAGTCGATTTCTGAACGAAACACACGGCAGGCCCTATCAATTAAGGCTCTAGCGAAAAAGCTGTAACGCGCTGTGAACACCGTTGTGGCAACAATTGTTAATCCGCAGCCGACTTACTTAAGCTGCGCCTGCAATTGCTGAAACTGCGTATTCGTCGGCTCGATAGCGAGCGCTTTGTTGATATTGGTGCGTGCTTCGGGAAGGCGCTTGTCTTCGGCATAAGCGCGCGCTAGGCCGAAGTAGGCGTTGGCCGACTGGCCGCGCTTCAGCGCCTCATCGAATGCCGCAATCGCCTCGCTGCGCCTGCCTTTGGCGAGCAACGCCAAACCCAGCGTGTTGCGCACCTGCCAATCCTCGGTAAACGCGGCAGCGGCAAATTGGGCGTCGGCAATCGCTTCGTCGACGCGCCCGTTCTGCAGGAAAATCAAAGCGCGCTGTCGCCGAACCGCAGCGATTTCCTGCGCCGCAGGCGATAGCGTCAACGCCTCTTCCAGCGACGCCAGCGCGCCCTTCATGTCGCCCAAACCCAGCAATGCCGTCCCACGATTGAGCGATAGCGACGCGCTGCGCTGACCGCGGGCAATGGCCGCATCAAACGCGCTCATTGCTTCGCGCTCACGTCCGCGTGCGAGCAGCACAGTGCCGGTATTGAGCAGCCCTTCGCCATCATCACCAAAGACTGTCGAGCGTTGATAGTCACGAATCGCGCGACTGTCGTTGCCCGCGAGTTGATACGCCTGCCCGCGATTGAGATACGAACGTGATTTGCCGACAACTAGTTCCGGCGGCAGCTTGCGCACGGCATCATCCCAAACCGAGAGTTCGGTGCGGAAAGACGCAACGCGATCGGTGGTTTGCCAGAGCATGATGAAGCCGACAGCGGCTGCACAAGCCAACATCGCGCTGCTCGAAAATCGCCCTGCAAGTTGCCGAACGACCAAAAAAATAATGCCCGGAACCGCAATCGCCCACAGGTAGCTGCGATAGAGCACAAACGGATCCTGAATCCACACCGTCGAAAATTCTGTAACAAACAGAATCACGGGAATGAACAGACAAAACCCGAGTAGCGCGCGGCCATCACGGTAACGCAGCATCAGCGTCACGCTACCCACCAACAGTGCCACATAACCGGCCGCCCCCAATACATGCGGCACACTCAAAATCTGGGTCGGAAATGGCGGACGCATGTCCACCGACATCATCTGCGTCGACGGCAGAAACCAGCGGCAGCCATACTCGAAAAAGAGCCACATCTGATTGATGATGGATAGCTGGTAAATCTGGCCCTCGATGCCAGGCGCGACCACCGTGAGTTGCTTGACATACGACTTCGAAACATCGTCGAACACCTGGCCAACGATGCTTCCGTAGCGGGAAAACAAAAGCCAGCTCGCCCCACCAGCGAACAGCAAACCGAGCAAGCTGAGCACCGTCAGCTGTTTGGCAGAAGGCCGACGCACCAGCACGATCAGCGCCACGACGACGGCGGGCAGCGCGAGCGCGTATTCCTTCGATAACATCGCAGCGACATAAGCGAGGATGGCGGCCAACCACAAGGCAGGGCTACGCGCATCGAGTGCCCGTAGCACGCACCACAAAGCGATAACGCTAAAGAGCGTCGCCATCACGATTGAGCGCTGCGTCAGGTAGGCAACGGCGTACACCGCGGTTGGGTTGATCGCGTACCAGGCCACACCAATCAATAGCGCACAGCTCGAAGTGCGCTCACGTTCGCCGCCCCCGCTTTCGGGCAACGCAAGGCTCACGAGCAGGCGACGATAAAAAATGAAAAGCATCGCCACGACTGACAGGTGCAGCAGTACGTTAATAAGCCGTTGCAGCCACCACGCATCGCCCGCGAGCTTATTGACCCAAACAATCGTGCTGTACGACAGCACCCGCGGCTTGAGCATGAACAGACTGCCGTATTCCGCGAACAATTGCCCGCCTGAAATGATGGCATCGTCGAACACCAGCGCATTCGACAGCGACGGCAGATAAATGCCGAAGGCGATCAACAATAGAGCCGACAGCGCGAGTCGGGCAGGAGATCGGAAGAAGCTGAGCAGGGAATTCAACAAGAACGACGGAGGCGCTGCCATTGGGTGAGGATCGACGCAAATCGAAAAGAGCTACAAAAAAGCCACCGAAAAGGTGGCTTGATTGATTGGCGGAGACGAAGGGATTCGAACCCTTGATACAGCTCATCACCGTATACTCCCTTAGCAGGGGAGCACCTTCGGCCTCTCGGTCACGTCTCCGTTAGCCATCGATTATAGCGGGGATTTGACCCGTCGTTGGCCGACTGCTTAGGCGACGACTTTGTCCAGCTCGAACGCTTTGTGCAGCGCGCGCACTGCCAGTTCCATGTACTTGTCGTCGATCACCACGGAAATCTTGATTTCGCTGGTCGAGATCATCTGAATGTTGATGCTTTCTTTCGACAGAGTTTCGAACATTAGCGCGGCGATACCGACGTGCGAACGCATACCGATACCCACCACTGAAACCTTGGCGCATTTGGCATCACCAATCACGGTTTTCGCCTGAATCACATCCTGCACTTCGGCCTTCAAAACGTCGAGCGTCTTTTGCAGTTCGTTCCTGTGCACCGTGAATGAAAAATCCGTGGTTCCACCGACGCCGGCGTTCTGGATAATCATGTCAACGTCGATATTCGCTTTGGCGACCGGGCCGAGGATGGCGAATGCGATCCCCGGTTTGTCCGGCACGCCGAGTACGGAGACCTTCGCTTCGTCGCGATTGAAGGCAATGCCGGAGATGATGGCTTGTTCCACGTTTTCTTCTTCCTCAAAACTGATTAGCGTGCCCGAGCTGGCTTCGACGGCGATCGGAATCATCGGATCGGTGAAGCTCGACAGGACGCGCGTCGGGACTTTGTATTTACCGGCAAATTCGACCGAGCGGATTTGCAAAATTTTCGAGCCAAGAGATGCCATTTCGAGCATCTCTTCAAACGTCACTGTTTTCAGCGGACGGGCAGCCGGCTCGACGCGCGGATCGGTGGTGTAGACCGCATCCACGTCGGTATAGATCAGGCATTCGCTGGCCTTCATCGCCGCCGCAACAGCGACCGCTTGCGTGTCCGAACCGCCGCGCCCAAGCGTCGTGATGTGGCCATCATCGGTCACGCCCTGAAAACCCGTGATGACGACGACTTTGCCCAGCGCCAGATCAGCCCGCACACGCACATCATCAATGCTCGTGATGCGCGCCTTGGTGAACGAATTGTCTGTGCGAATCGGCACTTGCCAGCCGCAGTAGCTCACCGCGTTAATGCCCTCTGCCTGCAAGGCAATACAAAGTAGACCGACTGAAACCTGCTCGCCGGTCGAGGCGATCATGTCGAGTTCACGCGGACTCGGGTCGGCGTTGACTTCTTTGGCGAGCGCAAGAAGACGATTGGTTTCGCCCGACATGGCCGATGGCACGACCACCATCTGGTATCCCGCCCGGTGCCACTTGGCGACGCGTTTGGCGACGTTCTTGATGCGCTCGACTGAGCCCATCGAAGTGCCGCCGTATTTATGAACGACTAGAGACATATTTTTGTTGAGTTGGGCGGGTTTCACGGAAAAGCGTGCCCGCCGATGTACACGAAGCGGGCTATTCCCGCGCTGCTTGATTTGGGTGTTACGAGCCGGTCAAATTCGCTTGAATATCAGCGTGCTATTCGTGCCGCCAAAACCGAAACTGTTCGACATCGAAACGTCAATTTTCTTTTGGCGCGCGGTGTTGGGCACCAGGTCCAATTCAACAGCCGGATCCTGCTTGTGTAAATTGATCGTCGGCGGAATCACGCCGTCGCGCAAAGCAAGAATGCTGAAAACCGCTTCAATACCGGCCGCAGCGCCCAGCAGATGACCTGTCATCGATTTGGTCGAACTGACCATGACTTTTTTCGCGTGGTCTCCGAACGCACTCTTCAGCGCCGTGGCTTCCGCCAGATCACCGAGCGGCGTGGAGGTGCCGTGGGCATTGACATAGTCAATATCCGACGCATTCAAGCTGGCGTTTTTGAGCGCGTTGACCATGCAACGACGTGCACCATCACCGTCTTCGCGCGGCGCAGTGACGTGATACGCGTCACCCGAAACGCCATAACCGATGAGCTCGCAATAAATTTTTGCGCCGCGAGCTTTCGCATGCTCAAGCTCTTCAATCACCAGCACGCCAGCGCCCTCGCCGAGCACGAAACCATCACGATCCACATCCCACGGACGGCTCGCCGCGGTCGGATCATCATTCCGCGTCGACAGAGCGCGAGCCGCGTTGAAACCGCCAATACCCAGCTCGCAAACCGCCGCTTCAGACCCACCCACCACCATCACGTCAGCGTCGCCGTACTCGATCTTTCGCATGCTTTCGCCGATGCAGTGGTTCGCCGTACTGCATGCCGTGACCGCCGCCATGTTGGCACCCTGAAAGCCATACTCAATCGACACCAGCCCGGAAATCATGTTGATGATCGAGCCCGGAATGAAAAAGGGCGAAATCTTTCGTGGCCCGCCTTCGCGAAGCGCATCACAGGTGGCCTGAATTAGCGGCAGGCCGCCAATACCGGAACCGATTGACAAGCCGTAGCGATCTGGGTTGCCTGGATGGGGCGCAATGCCCGCATCGGCCAAAGCTTCCTTAGCAGCAGCGATGCCGAAATGAACAAAACTGTCGTACCGGCGCGCCTCTTTGCCTGACATGAACTGGGCTGGATCGAAGCCTCTAACCTCGCCCGCGATGTGCGTGTTGAACGCGGTGGAATCAAACCGGGTAATCGGGCCAATGCCGGAGCGACCTTGGGTGATCGCGTCCCAGGCGGTGGCGACGCCGATACCCACTGGGCAGACGATGCCCAGGCCGGTAACGACGACGCGACGCTGTCTTGATGTCATGGGGAGAAACTCTTCAAAAACAAAAAAGGCGGCTCAGTGGCCGCCCTTTTAAACCTGCTCAAAGGCGACAACCTTGAGGCTTACTTCTTGTGCGAGGTGACGTAGTCAATCGCAAGTTGCACCGTCGTAATCTTCTCGGCTTCATCATCCGGAATTTCGGTACCGAAATCTTCTTCGAGTGCCATCACGAGCTCAACGGTGTCGAGCGAGTCGGCACCGAGATCATCTACAAAAGACGATTCGTTCTTGATGTCTGCCTCGGCAACACCCAGTTGGTCGGCAACGATTTTTCT
Source organism: Burkholderiales bacterium (assembly GCA_043782305.1). Taxonomy (GTDB): domain Bacteria; phylum Pseudomonadota; class Gammaproteobacteria; order Burkholderiales; family Casimicrobiaceae; genus Casimicrobium. The sequence goes on along the minus strand of JAYWAQ010000573.1, from coordinate 4,959 downwards.
AACGCGGGCTTCGATATCACTCATGGCAAATCCTTGATGGATCCTTTAATGGAAAACGGCGCGAAGCCGAATACACATAATTTTAGCCTAGGAATGGCGCTGGCAATACCCGAACGCACGCCTGATATTCCGGCACCAAATCCCTGTAACTTCCGTGAAATCACGTGAAATACATGCCACCGTTGACGTGTAGCGTCGTACCGGTGACATATCCAGCATGCTCATCACACAAAAATTTCACTGCGTGAGCGATGTCGTCGGGCGTTCCAAGACGTCCTGCCGGAATCAAATCGATCAGTTTTGTGCGTTGCGCCTCAGGGAGTGCCTGCGTCATATCGGTATCGATAAAGCCGGGTGCGACCAGATTTACGGTGATTCCGCGCGAACCCAGCTCGGCTGCGAGCGACTTGGTCAAACCAATCAAACCCGCTTTCGCCGCCGCGTAATTCACCTGCCCCGCGTTGCCCATCGAGCCAACCACCGAGCCAATATTCACCACTCGGCCAAAGCGCGCCTTCATCATGGGACGGCTTACGGCGCGCGTCAGGCGAAACACGCTTTTGAGATTGGTGTCCATCACCGCATCCCAATCGTCATCCTTCATACGCATCAAAAGCGTGTCGCGCGTAATGCCCGCATTGTTGATGAGGATCGATACCGGCCCCTCCTTCGCTTCTATGTCCTTAAGGGCTAAATCAATCGCAGTGGCATCTGTGACATTGAGCACGATTCCGCGCCCACCGAGCGCCGCCAGCGCTGCGGTGATCTTGTTTGCACCGTCCTCTGAGGTGGCAGTGCCGATGACGCGGGCTCCTGCTTCGGCCAGCGTTTTGGCAATTGCTGCGCCAATCCCGCGCGTAGCGCCAGTGACGAGAGTGACTTTATCTTTCATCAGTTTCCTTGTGTAGGAGCTTTGTCCGACCTTTGCGACGGTGCTTGCTCACAGAAATGCGGACGAATTAGAGCACGAGAGCGCGTCAATCTGCCTTCGCCCCGGACGCCTTGACGACCTTCTGCCATTTCGCAATATCACCACGTACCAGCGCCGCAAAAGCCTCGGGCGTGTTGCCGACAACATCAAAACCCAGTTGCGCGACACGCTCGCGAATCTCGGGCAGCGCGAGCACTGCGACCACATCATCATGCCATTTCGTCAGGATTTCTTTGGGCGTTGCCGCTGGCGCGAAGAGACCAAACCACGCCAATGATTCGTAGCCGGGAACCGTCTCCGAGATCGACGGGACATCCGGCGTCGCGGCGAATCGTGTGGTCGTCGTCACGCCCAAAGCGCGCACTTTGCCAGACTTAATGAATGGCAGAATCGGCGGCAAGTTACCAATCATCAATTGCACCTGGCCGGCGATCACATCGGTGATCGCGGGGCTTGAACCCTTGTACGGCACATGCGTCATCTCGATGCCTGCGAACGCTTTCAACATCTCACCGTTCAAGTGCGCCGACGAACCACTACCCCCGGAGGCAAACGCATATTTGCCGGGCTCTTTCTTCGCCAACGCAATGAACTCCGCGACCGTTTTAGCGGGCACCGTCGGGTTTACCACGAACACATTCGGCGCAGAAGCCACCAGCGTGATCGGCGCGAAATCACGCACCACATCGTAGGAGAGTTTCGGATAAAGCGCCTGATTGATCGCGTGCGAGCCCGCGTTGCCCATGATCACGGTGTAGCCGTCGGCGGGCGATTTCGCCGCCGCCTCAGTGCCGACGACGCCGCCCGCGCCGGGACGGTTTTCCACGATCACCGGCTGCCCCCACCGCTCGGTCAGTTTCTGCGCAATGGATCGCGCCAGAACGTCCGAGCCATCACCCGGCGTGCTCGGTACGATGATCTTCACGGATTTCGACGGAAAGGGTTGCGCATTGGCATGCATCACACCGAGCGCCAGCAATGCAGCCGTAGCCGCTCCCATCCACTGTTTCATTTATTGCCTCCGATCAGCGTTGCCTAATTTGTCGCAGCCATTATGCTGGGCTCATGAAAATTCAAACGCTTACATTTCACGTTTTGCACGTCAGCGCCAAAACCAACTGGTCGTTCATCCGTGCTGAAACGGACGCAGGCCATGTTGGCTGGGGAGAATGTTCGCTCAATGGCTGGGAGCCGTTGCAACGGGAATACTGCTTGCGCTTTGCGGCAGAAATGACGGGTCGCGAGATCGGTTCAGTTTCGGACGTCAGCGCTCATTGCGTGCTGCACCTGCACTCGCCGGGTGGCCTTGTCGAGCATTCGGTCAAGAGCGCGACTGAGCAGGCGCTGCTCGACGTACTCGCTCAAAAGCAAGGCGTCCCAGTCTGGCGGCTTTTTGGCGATGCCCAACGATCAAAAGTCGAGGTCTACGCCAACATCAATCGCGCCACGCAGCCGCGATCGCCCGAAGGATTTGCAATCAGCGCGAAAAACGCTGTTGCTACCGGATTCAGGGCGGTCAAGCTTGCGCCCTTTGACGGCGTATTGCCTGCGGACGCCGAGACCGCTCATGGGAGCGACATGATTGATGCCGCCCTCGCCCGCATCCGCGCTGTGCGTGCAGCATTGGGAGGCAACGTGAAAGTCATGGTCGATTGCCATTGGCGACTCACGCCGAAAACGTCGCGCTATGTGCTGAATGCCCTGCGCGAAATCAAGCTGCACTGGCTCGAATGTCCGATCAGCGAACAGCCGCAATGGCATTCAGACATCCGCGCGATTCGCCAGTATGCCAATGCACAGGGCGTTCGCCTGGCCGGCGCGGAAATGCAGGCTGAGGTTGAAGGTTTCCGCCCGTTCATCGAAGGCGGCCTGTACGACACCATCATGCCGGACGTCAAATACTGTGGCGGCGTCGAACCGCTGCTGAGAATCGCCGAAATGGCAGCAAAGCACAACGTACAAACCGCACCGCACAACCCGACCGGCCCGATCTGCAATTTCGCCAGCCTGCAGGCGTGCATCGCGGGAACGGGTTGCGATTTTCTGGAGTTGCAGGTGGGCGAGAGCGAACTGTTTACGAACGCGACAGGCGGCGTCGCCGCGAAGTTTGACGCCGGGTATTTCGCGATGCCTCGGCGCGCAGGCATCGGCGCTTCTGTCGATGAACAAGTGCTCGCCGATCATCCGTATCACCCCGTTACCGGCGGTCTCGATCCGTCGCTCGGCTAGTCGCATGGGCGCCATCAAAATTTCGGCTTTTGCGCGTTATCATCTTTTTTACGGAATCCCTGCGGCATAAGGGCTGAAGACCCATTTTCGTTTAAGTCGACTTTAACCAATTTCTCCTTCTAGCCCCAATGAATAGGAGCTTTCATACAAAAGCCACCTACTTCTTATCTCACGCGACACCATTCATTCCGTCCAGAACTGCGAATCGGGGCAAAGCTTGCGTTCGTTTGATCGCCGTCACGACGAGCCGTGTTCAGCAACAGTAAAACCACAGTGCTGATGCGCTGGTGAGGGCCCGCGCGCAGCACGAAAAACGAAAATGTGGAAGCCGCATGACCGGAACCGTTTCGCACGAAAGAATCGTTCAAAATCCTGACGAATTGGCGTTTTTGCTGGACACGCACGCCGCGTCCAGCTCCGCCTATGGGCAGCTGCTGAAGCTCGCCGAGCCAGTGAAGAAATCGAACGGGCCCGGCTCCTGATCGCTACCTGCGCTGAAACAGCCAGTCCCGCGATGCTTGAGATCGCGCGGCAGACGTTGCATGCGGTGCGAGACATTCCGCACGTTGAGCTCACTCATTTTGCTCTGTCGCCGCAGGCCATTTCGTTGCTCGGCGCTGCCGTGGCTGAGCGTTTTCGCGTCGCGCCGGTCATGCTCTGGAAGGATTCGGTCGTGCTCGCTGTAGCAGAGTGGCTGGACGAAGAGGCTCTGCGCGTGCTGCGCTTTGTGCTGCAGCGACACATCGTATTCGTGCGCGCGCCGGCTGTGCAAATTGACGAGGCCATCAATCGCATCTATCGCTCGGCGCAGGAGGCGGCAGAACTGCGGACGCTGACAGAACTGGCGCTGGAACAGGAGCAGCATGCGGAAGAGGATGAAACGCGCCCGTGGCGCGACGCGGAGCATGTGGCGAAGCGCGCGCCCATCGTAAACCTCGTTGACGCGATCCTGCGCGACGGCGTGAAGCTCGGTGCTTCGGACATTCATATCCGTCCGGCCAAGCGCGAGTTTGAGGTGCTGTTTCGAATCGACGGCACCTTGGTGCCGATGCGCATCCTGCGTGCAGCACTGCTGCCATCGGTGGTGAGCCGCATCAAGATTCTCGCGTCGCTTGACATCACCGAGCGGCGACTCCCACAAGACGGACGGATCCGCCTCACGATCACGGATCAGCCGATTGACCTGCGCATCTCGATCATTCCGGTGCAGTATGGAGAGAGCGTGGTGATCCGCATTCTCGACAAGAGCGCCGGGCTGCGCTCGGTCGATGAGATCGGCTTCAAGCCAGCTGACAAGGCGCGTTTTCTCGATCTGATCCGCCGCAGTTACGGCATCATTCTGGTGACCGGGCCGACCGGTTCTGGCAAGACCACCACGCTGTATGCCGCGCTGCAGGCCGTCAAGAAGGAAAACGTCAATATTGTCACCGTCGAAGATCCGATTGAGTACGAACTCGAAAAAACGCGGCAAATTCAGCTCTTGCCGCAGATTAATTTCGGATTTCCGCAAGCGCTTCGACACATTCTTCGCCACGACCCCGACGTGATCATGATCGGCGAGATACGCGATCTTGAAACCTGCAAGATTGCGGTGGAAAGCGCGCTCACCGGACATCTCGTGTTCAGCACTTTGCACACCAATGACGCGGCGAGTACGCTGGTGCGCCTGATCGAAATCGGCATCGCGCCCTACATGATCCGCTCAGCAACTGTATTTAAAAAAATGTATTTTCAAGATGGAATGGGCGTTGTATTTCGCCACGGCGTTTGCGTTCGAATGATCGCATTGAGCACGTTGA
>JAYWAQ010000572.1:0-3728 GCA_043782305.1 Burkholderiales bacterium | reverse complement strand
GTTGTTGTCGCAGCATTTCGAAGAAAGCGGCATCCCAAAGGTACTCCCACACTTTCTACCGGACGACTGGAAAGGCGGATTCGTGCTGCTGGTGCTCGTGTTTGTATTGTCGAGCTTTCTCGACAACATCGCTGCCGCGCTGATTGGTGGGACGGTAGCGGCGGCAGTCTTTCGCAACAAGGTTCACATCGGCTATCTGGCTGGAATCGTTGCCGCGTCCAACGCCGGAGGCTCCGGCTCAGTGGTGGGGGATACGACGACCACGATGCTCTGGATCGCTGGGGCGTCACCGCTGGCTGTGCTCCATGCCTACGTGGCCGCCGGGGTTGCGCTCATGATCATTGGCGTGGTAGCGGCGAAACAGCAGCACGCCTGGTCGCCCATTATCAAGGACGCAAAGGTTTCGCATCAGGTCGACTGGGTACGCGTGGGTATCGTGTTCTGGATACTCGTCGTCGCGATCATCGCCAATGTGCTCATTAACCTCAAATTTGCGGCGCTGGGTGACACCATTCCAGTGCTCGGCCTCGCAGTGTGGGCCGCTATTCTCGTGGCATTGCCGATCCGCAAACCCTCGTGGTCGCATGTGCCTTCAGCGGTGCGCGGTGCGGTATTTCTGCTCTCACTCGTGCTCTGCGCCTCAATGATGCCGGTCGATCAACTGCCGAATGCGTCGTGGCAAACCGCACTCGGTCTCGGCTTTGTGTCGGCCGTGTTCGACAATATTCCACTCACGGCTTTAGCCATCAAGCAGGGCGGGTACGACTGGGGCATGTTGGCCTATTGCGTCGGCTTTGGTGGCTCAATGGTGTGGTTCGGTTCATCGGCTGGCGTAGCGCTCGCCAGCCAGTTCCCCGAGGCACGCAATGCAGTGCTTTGGGTGAAGCAGGGCTGGCATGTGGCGGTGGCTTATGTCGTCGGGTTTGCTGTCATGCTGGTGCTGGCGGGATGGCATCCTACGGCGTTGAAAGCGGTTTCCTGACGTCTGCCCGGAGGTTTGTTCCCTCGCCCCTTTCGGGAGAGGTTTAGTGTGAGGGGGAACGTGTCGTAGGAAATTACGATTGCCGTTGAGTGCGTCGTCCGACGGAGCGATCGATACGCCTAAACTAAAGCCATGAACCCCACTACAGTCCAGATGATCGGCGCGACGCTCTTCGCGTTAGCTGTCGTTCACACCTTCTCCGTCAGCTATTTCGAACGCCTCGCGCATCGCTATCCGACGCACGCCGGTGCGTTTCACTTCCTCGGCGAAGTGGAGGCGGTGTTCGGTTTCTGGGCGCTGGTGTTTGTCGCATTCAAGTTCGCGATCACTGGCAAAACGGCGACGGTGGATTACATCGAAGGTCGCAATTTCACTGAGCCGTTGTTCGTGTTTGTGGTGATGGTGATCGCGGCGAGCAAACCGATTGTGGAACTCGCGAGCCTGCTCGTACAGGCGCTCACACGCGCCGCGCCGGTGCATTCGCGCAGCAAGCCGATGGTGTTTTTTTTCGTAGTTCTGGGCGTCGTGCCGCTGCTGGGCTCATTCATCACCGAACCCGCTGCAATGACGCTCGCAGCGCTCTTGCTGCGTGAACATTTCTTCTCGAAAAATATTTCCACGCGTCTGAAATACGCCACACTCGGCGTACTATTCGTGAACATTTCCATCGGCGGCACACTGACGGCTTACGCCGCACCACCCGTGCTCATGGTCGCGCAAACCTGGAGCTGGAATACCGCGTTCATGGTCGAAAATTTTGGTTGGCGCTCAGCGCTAGCGGTGGGTCTCAACGCGCTAGCTATCACGCTGATCTTTGCGAAGGAATTGCGTCACATTCCCTACCAGGCCACGGGTGGAAAACACACCAATGTGCCGTGGCCCATCATCATCGTCAGCCTGTGTTTTCTCGCAATCGTTGTAGTGTTCGCGCATCACGAATCTGTCTTCATTGGCATCTTCCTGTTCTTCCTCGGCTTCGCCAGCGCGTACGAAAAATATCAGGACAAATTGATGTTGCGTGAGGCTTTGCTCGTTGGCTTCTTCCTCGGTGGCCTCGTCGTTTTGGGCGCGCAACAGCAGTGGTGGCTGCAACCGATACTCACGGGCTTGTCGCCGAACGCCGCGTTCTGGGGCGCGACCGCGTTGACTGCGATTACCGATAACGCCGCGCTCACCTATCTCGCCTCGCTGGTGCCCGGTTTGTCTGACGAATTCAAGTACATGGTCGTCGCCGGTGCGGTCACTGGCGGCGGTTTGACCGTGATCGCAAACGCCCCGAATCCGGCGGGTTACGCGATCCTGAAAAGCGAGTTCCCCGAGCAATCGATTGGCGCGGGCGGGCTGTTGCTCGCCGCTTTGCCGCCAACGCTGGTCGCCGCCATCTTCCTCTGGCTACTACGCTAGACCCTTCATCGCGCCGTCATGCGCGTCGTCCTCCCGCTGTCATTCTCGCCCCACACATAAGCGCAGAGCAGTCTGCAATTCCGGCGGGCGGGAATCCAGACAAACACGCATATTCGCTCGACAACGAGCGGAGTGCGAGCAATCGTCAGGAACCCCGCCTTCCGCAAGAATGACGTCCAAAGTTCGACGAAAGTGGCTCCCAAAATTCTTCGACGAAGGCGACGGCAAAAATCTTTCAGCTTTCCCATGAAAGCACCACTGAAAAAGGGCTAGAGTCAAATTATTGAAATTGTCGATAAACCGCGATTGTCGCGTCCAGCCCCTATGCAGCGGTCGTTCTAGAAAAAAGCTGAACACCACATAGCCCGCCTCCAACTATAATTCCTCCAAGCATGTAACTGGCGTAAGCGTCGCTCGCATCGAGCGTCGTCTTAGAGGGAGCCACCCTCAGGAAGCATGCTGTTGTGACGGTATTTTTCGTCTCAAAACGGCCGTCCGCCTGGGCATCAAATCTCCCTTCTTTCCATCCCGAAAGGACCATGCCCATGAACGCGCGCCCCGAATTTTTTGTCTCCTCGCTGGCTCAGGTTGACCCTGAGCTTTTCGCTGTCGTCCAGTCCGAAAACCAGCGTCAGGAAGACCACATCGAACTCATCGCCTCCGAAAATTACGCCTCAAAAGCCGTGATGGAAGCGCAGGGTTCACAGCTCACCAACAAATACGCCGAGGGCTATCCGGGCCGTCGCTACTACGGCGGATGTGAGTTCGTCGACATCGCCGAAACGCTCGCGATTGATCGCCTGAAAACGCTGTTTGGTGCCAAGTTCGTCAACGTGCAACCGCACTCCGGCGCGCAGGCGAACGCCGCCGTGTACTTCGTGCTCATGCAGCCGGGCGAGCCGTTCTTGGGCTTGTCGCTCGCTGAAGGCGGCCACCTCACGCACGGCATGGCGCTCAACATGAGCGGCAAATGGTTCAAGGCCCACGCCTACGGTTTGACGAAAGAAGAGACCATCGATTACGACCAGATGCGTCGCGTCGCGCATGAAGTCAAACCAAAGATGATCGTCGGCGGCGGCAGCGCCTATTCGCTCAAATGGGACTGGGCCAAGATGCGCGAAATCGCTGATGAAGTCGGCGCAAAATTGTGGGTCGACATGGCCCATTACAGCGGCCTGGTAGCCGCAGGCGTGTACCCCAACCCGATTCCCCATGCCCACGTGGTCACCAGCACCACCCACAAGACCCTGCGCGGCCCACGTGGTGGCATCATCCTCACCAACGACGAAGACCTCGCCAAAAAACTCAACAGCGCCATCTTCCCCGGCACCCAGGGCGGCCC
>JAYWAQ010000571.1:0-3735 GCA_043782305.1 Burkholderiales bacterium | reverse complement strand
CAGAGTTTCAGCGACTGCGCGGGTAAAGGCGGGACTCCATTTGAATGGCGATTGCGCGCAGACGGCGAGCGGCGCGTTCTCGGGAAGACCGAGCTGCTGACGCGTTAACTGTGACGCGGCCGGCGGTCGTGGATAGCAGGTGCCGAGCCCAGGCAGCAGATTCAGGCGCTCCCGATAGTGCGATTGTGCGTTGTCTGGCTCCAGCGCTTCGGCGCCTAAAAACACATCGATAGAAGGCAGCCCGCTGGTGACCGGGTGGCCCCAGAGCATGCATTGCAGCGGCGCCAGACGCATCGCGGCCAGCTTTTCAATGATCGGTTCCATCCCGATTTCGGGATAAATGAGCACGTCGGGCGCATCGGCCGCGATTGCCCTCGCCATCAACATTAACGCGGTGTCGTCGTCGGCAAAATGCCTGAGTTGTTCGACGCTCGCTTGCACTTCATCGGTGAATGCATCTCGCTTGCCGCAAGCGTAAACAAAGACTTCGACGCGCTCCTCGTGCTGCGCAGAAAGATCGGTGAAAAAGTGTTTGAAGTACTGCCCGACGGTGCAATCCCGGATGTGCTTTGATGCGAACGCGACACGGGTTTTGTGGCCGCGATTTGTGGCGCGTTTGGCCATTGGTGGCGTGAGTGGAGCCATGAGCGCAGCCAGCCAGTCGCCGCGTCGCGATTGCAATTCAAGTTCGTTGCGACCGTGATAGGCCAGCCGAAACGCGGTGTGGCGCACGAGCTTTAGTCGCTCATCATCGCTGAAGGAAGTTGTCGTTGCCGCAGCAATTTGTGCAAGGCCGTCGCGATAGCGCCCACGCCACACGTCAATCGCAGCTTCGTCCGGATAATTTTCCGGCACCGTCAAACGCGCATCAACCGAATCGGGTGCCAGCCCATCTAACGTTGGCAACGGGTTGTCAGCCAATGCCTGAAGTACTGTCAACGGCGCATCGTCGGTGAGACGCTTCACCCACAGCCACTGAGCGGCAACGTTCGCGCGATGACGGACGAACGTTTGCCGCGCAAGCTCGATAGCCTCTTGCGAGCGTGACTGCGCCGCGAGTGCACGACTAGCCGCCCAGGCAATGTGTACGTCAGCACTCGCGTCAATCGCGTGTGATTGTGTGAGTTGCAATGCGCGTGCGCTGGCGGCGGGCGTTGACGCAGCGTCCCAGAGATAGCGCCAAAACGCCATCTGCGCAGGCGCAAGGTGCACCAGTGATTCGAAGTGTGGAAACGCTCGCTCCGGTGCGTGTTGATCCAGTGCGATGCGTCCTGCGAGTGCGCGCGTTGCGGGCTCTGTGGGCAGCATCATCAGGGCGCGCTCAATTGCTTCCTGAGCTAAAAGGAGATCGCCCGCTTGCGCATGCGCGGCCGCTAAAGTCCGTTGCACCGCCTGCGTGTCGCGCCCGGGAGCGGGAGCGTTAACAATGAGTTTCACCGCATCAGCGAACGCACCCTGGCGCAATAGCGTCATCGCCTGCTGAACCAGCTGATCAGCGCTCACAGGATCCGAGCGACAACGCGCGATTGAATGGAGCGAACTTGGAGTGGCATGCCGCAATTTTGGCATTGCCGGGCAAAACACGCGGCCCAGAGATTGGCAACAAGGCGCGCCAGTGCAACAATGCCACGCATTCATGAATCCGCCTCGCGTCTCGCACTTCCTGAAGGTCCTATATTCGCAGCTTATGCAGCTGTCGTGGTGGACGCTGCTGATCTTCTTGATGATTCACTATGCGATCTCGGCCAAGCTCATCTGGCTTTTCGAGACCGGCGAGATCACCGAAATCGTCGCCTTTTTCTATTACTACGTCACCACTGTGACGACCGTCGGCTACGGTGACCTCGCGCCAAAAACGGCCGAAGGGCGCCTTGTGACCGCGCTCTGGATCATGCCCGGTGGCATCATTTTGTTCACCACCAGCATCACCAAGTTTGTCCATTTTTTATCGACCCGCTGGAGGCGCCGCATGCGTGGTGAAGCCGATTATTCGTACCTGATCAATCACGTCGTCATCCTCGGCTGGCAAGGCTTGCGCACACAGCGTATGGTCGAGGAAATCACGCATGACGTCGGGCTCGCGGAGCGCGAAATCGTGGTTTGCTCGACCAAGGATATTGAAAATCCGATGCCGACCGTGGTTAAGTTCGTACACGGCACTGCGCTGTCAGAACGCGACCTGCATCAGCGTGCCGGTTCCGCAGGAGCCGCCGCAATTCTTGCGCTGGGGCACGACGACAATGACACGCTCGCCGCCGCTCTGTCTGCGGCCGCCTACAACAGCAAGGGCCATATCGTGGCGCACTTTCAGCAGCAGGCGTTTGCTGATCTGCTGGTCGCACACTGCCCGCGTGCTGAGGCGATTGTTGCCAGCGAAACAGCGCTGCTGGTACGAGCGGCACAGGACCCCGGAAGCTCGCGTGTGCACAATCGGCTGCTCTCAGTGATGACGGGCAACACGTTGTTCAGCGCGCGGCTGTCGCCGAGCGCGACGCTGCGCACTTATGGCGAGCTAATGACGCAGTTCAAGCAGAAACACAACGCCACGATCGTCGCCGTGGCCGACGACGTCATGGGCAATGGCTTGTCGCTTAACGCACCCGCATCGAAACACGTCGGCCCGGATCAAGTCATTTACTACATCGCAGAGCGGCGCATTGCGGCCGCCGACATGTAGGGTGAACGGACCGTAGCCAACTCGGCCGCGAATTACGCCGCGGTGGAACGCTGGTAATTGAACGGTCCACCGGTGAACGGGGCAAAGCCGCAACCGAAGATCGCGCCCGCGTCGGCTAGATCACTGTCGCCGACGACGCCTTCAGCCAGCGCCTTGTTGGCTTCTTTCAACATGGGGGTAATCAGGCGTTCGGTGAGGCCCGCGGGCACGGTGCCCGCTGTTCCCTTTTGCGCTTTGCCATTGACCCAGACGTAAAAGCCTTTGCCGGTTTTCTTGCCGAGTTCTTTGGCTTCCAGTTTGGCCGCGAGTTTCTTCGGCGCGTTGTTGAGCGCTTCTGCGCCACCGACGACTTGACCCACTGCGGCACACACGTCAAGACCAACGACATCGGCGAGCTCTACCGGCCCCATTGGCATGCCGAATTGCAGCGCGGCTTCGTCCAAAGTTTCTGGCGTGATGCCTTCATCGAGGCAACGCATGGCTTCGGTCAAATACGGTGCGAGGATGCGATTGACCCAAAAGCCTGGCGCGCTCTTGCAGGCCAGCGGCAGCTTGTCGATCTGATCGACGAAGGCGGTCGCCTTGCGCGCGATTTCGGCATCGGTTTGCGCGCCGCTGATGATCTCGACGAGCATCATCTGCGCGACGGGGTTGAAGAAGTGAATGCCGACCAGTCGTGATGGGTCCTTCAATGCGGTGGCAATTTGTTCGAGCGGAATGCTCGAAGTGTTGGTGGCGAGCACGGCACCGGGCTTGGCTTTCGCTTCAAGTTCGGCGAATACCTTTTGCTTGACCACGAGGTTCTCCACGATGGCTTCGATGATCACGTCCGCCGTCTTCGCACCGTCGCCCGTGATGTCCGGCTGTAGACGATCCATGGCGTCGCGGATACGGCGCTCGTCGCGCAGGCGCTTTTTGTACATGTCGGCCGCGCGCTTGATCGCGGGTGCGATCTTCGATGCGTCCAGATCCTGCAGCGTGACGTTGATGCCACGCAACGCGCACCAGGCTGCGATGTCACCACCCATGACGCCCGCGCCGACGACGTGAACATGCTT
>JAYWAQ010000570.1:0-10350 GCA_043782305.1 Burkholderiales bacterium | reverse complement strand
TCCCCTATGCATCTCCGAAAGATACGGTTTGCGATCGTCATCAAGGAGCATGTCGCTCATCACAAGATCCGCCTGCTCTTTGCTACCGGGTCGCCACGCCCACCAGATGATGCCGATGAACGTCAAAAAAGAAATGACGGTCACAATACTTCTAAGTTCGTTCACGACTGCCCCTTCGATGCTTTGATTTGGATGCCCAGCCCCTGTAGATATGCAACCAGCGCATCGAGCTCGGTTTTGTCTTTTATGGTCGCGCCAGCGTTTGCGATTTCTTCATCGGTGTACGGATGGCCGAGCATTTTCAGCACCTTCATTCGACGACCGACCTCAGGACCGGTGATGGGGCGATCAAGGAAGTCGTAGCGCGGCATGTTGGAGTCAGGCACCACTGCGCGCGGGTTATCCAGATGCAGTCGATGCCATTCGTCGCTATAGCGGCCCCCGACGCGGGCGAGGTCCGGTCCGGTACGTTTACTGCCCCACTGAAACGGGCGGTCGTAAACGAATTCACCCGCGACGGAGTAGGGCCCGTAGCGCTCAGTCTCGGCACGGAACGGGCGAATCATTTGCGAATGACAGTTGTAGCAACCCTCACGCACATAGATGTCGCGCCCGACGAGCCGTAGCGGGTCGTAAGGCTTGAGACCGGCGACTGGTTCGATGAGATTCTTCTGGAAGAACAATGGAACGATTTCAACGAGTCCGCCGATGCTGACGACGAAGATGACCAGCGCAATCAGTAAGCCAGTTTTTCGCTCAATGGTGTCGTGTGTAAATTTCATGATGTTCGTCCTACGCAGCCACAGGCATTACAGCGTCGGGGAGCAAGGCAGCCCCCGCGACCGGCGGCGGCACGATGGCATTCACAACTTTCGCGCCACGTACCGTCATGTAAACGTTGTAGGCCATGAGGAACATGCTGCCGAAGAACAGCAACCCGCCGACAAACCGGATAAACCAGAACGGGTAGCTGCTCTTGACCGCCTCGACAAAGCTGTACGTCAACGTGCCATCCGCATTGACCGCACGCCACATCAGGCCCTGCATGACTCCCGAAATCCACATCGACGCGATGTAGAGCACGATGGCGAAGGTTGACACCCAGAAGTGAATTTCGATCAGCTTGGTGCTGTACATTTTTTCTTTGCCGACCAGACGCGGAATCATGTAATAAATCGCACCAATCGACACGAATGCGACCCAGCCCAACGCGCCCGAGTGAACGTGACCAATGGTCCAGTCGGTGTAATGTGACAGCGCGTTGACCGTCTTGATCGACATCATCGGCCCCTCAAAGGTGGCCATGCCGTAGAACGAGAGCGAGGTAACGAGGAACTTGAGAATCGGGTCGTCACGCAGCTTGTGCCACGCACCCGACAGTGTCATCATGCCGTTGATCATGCCGCCCCACGAAGGTGCCAGCAGCACCAATGAGAAGACCATGCCGAGTGACTGCGTCCAATCAGGCAGTGCCGTGTAGTGCAAATGATGTGGACCTGCCCACATGTAGGTGAAGATCAGCGCCCAGAAATGCACGACAGACAGGCGATACGAATACACCGGGCGCTCGGCTTGCTTGGGCACGAAGTAATACATGATGCCGAGAAAGCCCGCTGTCAGGAAAAATCCAACTGCGTTATGCCCGTACCACCACTGGATCATTGCGTCCTGAACGCCCGCATAAGCAGAATACGATTTCGTCATTGATACCGGGATGGCAGCGCTGTTGACAATGTGCAGCAAGGCGATAGTCAATATGAACGCGCCAAAGAACCAGTTCGCGACATAGATGTGTGAGGTGCGTCGCTTCGCGAGCGTGCCAAAAAACACAACGGCGTACGAGACCCAGACCACAGCAATAAGGATGTCAATCGGCCACTCCAGCTCAGCGTATTCCTTGCTGCTGGTGATGCCTAATGGCAGAGTGATCGCTGCCAGAACGATCACCAGCTGCCAGCCCCAAAAGGTAAAAGCGGCAAGTTTCGGCGCAAACAACGGCACGTGGCACGTACGCTGCACTACGTAATAAGACGACGCAAACAGCGCGCAGCCGCCAAATGCGAACACCACCGCGTTGGTATGAAGCGGTCGCAGCCGACCGAAGTTCAGATACTCGTGTGCGTTTAACTCGGGCCACACCAATTGCGCAGCAATGATGACACCCACCAGCATCCCCACGATGCCCCAAACCACTGTGGCTATCGCGAACTGATAGACCACCTTGTAGTTGTAGGTCTCTTTGTCAGCCCTTAGCGCTTGATTACTACCCATTGATTTCACCCCGTGACCTGTGATTGCTCTTAACGTATCAACGTTAGAACGAGGGCCACTTTCGTTTATTGATACGAATCAACTCGATTGCAGGAATCACAGATGTTGGCAACCTAGGGGCGGTCGTCGTCGTCAATAACGCTGCGGCCCTCTTCTTCCAGATTCTCAAATTGCCCGGATGTGGTTGACCACCAGAACGCCGCAGCGATGACCACCGCAAGCACAAGTGCCATAGGAATGAGGATAAAGAGGGATTCCACTTGACTGTCTATGCGGCGCGAATGTCGAGGCGCATCACGTTCAACATCACAACGGCAGAACTAGCTGCCATACCAACGCTGGCGACCAGTGGGTTAACAAATCCAGCCACGGCGAAGGGAATGGCGATTACGTTATAGGCAATGGCCCATGCGAAATTCGATTGCATGACTCGTCGGGCACGAGCCGCGTAATCAATGCACTCAGTGATTGTTGAAAGGTCATCCGTCGCGCACACGATGTCTGCGCTGGCCCGCGTTGCGTCGGTCGCCGAACCCACTGCGATTGCAACATCGGCACCGGCAAAACCAACACTATCGTTGATACCGTCGCCGATCATGACCACAGTATGTCCATCCTGCTGTAGCGCTTTGACGCGGAGTGCTTTTTTCTCCGGAGTCTGCGCACCTGATGTCGCCTTCGCGTCCAATAGTGCGGCAATGCGCGTTGTCTTTTCTGTGTGATCGCCGCTCAGAATTTCAACCGATCCACGTTGCTTCAGTGCCGCGACCAGTTCGAACGCGCCTGAGCGTAACGTCTCGCCCAATTCAATCGCGCAAATGATCCCAGCGCGATCAGCGAGCCAGAGGTTTTCCTGGTCGGCTTTAGACGCGGGCAACTTAGTGAATGCGTCTAAAAATGCCGCGCGACCGAGACGAAAATCGGTGCCGTCGACCATTCCTGACACGCCCTCACCCGGTGTCCACTGCAAGTTTTGCACGGTTAGTCGCTCTGCGTTCGGTGCCGACGGCGCAATCGAACGCAAAGCCACGCTCAACGGATGGTTGGCGGACGCTTCCAATGCGGTAATCAACCGAAAGGCCTGCCCTTGCGTGAAGTCCGCGCGTAGGCCAGACAGACCAACGAGCGTTGGAGTCGTAATTGTTCCCGTTTTATCAAGCAGAAAGTAGTCCGCATCACCGAGACGATCCAGCGCGGCGACCCGCCGCAACACAATGCCCCGACTCAGCAATCCTGCAAAAGCGCGCGCCTGCGCTGCGGGTGCGGCCAGGGCCAGCGCGCACGGGCAGCTGATGATCAGCACCGCAATTGCACGCTCGAGAGCGAACGAAATGCCGCCCGGCAACATCACAAAGAAGGTTGATGACGCCACCAGCAGCAGCATTGGCATAAAGTATCGTGCGACGACATCGGCAAGCGCCAACGTCGCGGGCTTTGCGGACTCATCCGCGAGCGAGAGAAGGCGACGCTCGGTGCTCTCGTCCAAGTTCGCCACCGCGCACACGGTGATCGCGCCACCGCAATTGATCGCTCCGGCAATCAGTGCCTCGCCCGCCGCACGACGAACTTGCGCGGACTCGCCGGTCAGAAGCGCCTCATCGCAGATCGCAGTGCAGTCCTCCAGCACGCAATTGACAGGTATAGCATCTCCGGTGCGTATCCAGAGATGATCGCCCGCCTGAACGGTCGAAACTGCGACAGAGTGCATGTTTTGGTCACGATAGTCGCCGCGAAACCGCATGACCGTGGCTGTCGTCACACTGCTCGATGCCTGTTGTATCACCGCCTGATTTCGCTCGCGCTGTTCCCATGCGAGCCAGCGAACCCCCAGCAGGAGCGCGACAAACATCGCAACAGAGTCAAAGTACAGCGTGCCGGTACCAGCAATGAGGTGCCAGGCCGAGCCCGCAAACGCCGCGACTATTCCGAGCACGATAGCCATGTCCATTCCCGGCCGACGCATGCGCATTTCGCGCAATGCCCCCCTGTAAAAGCCGTCAGCGCACACAAAGACGACCGGCAGCACCAGCACTAGTGCCGCCCAGTCGAGCAACGGTGCAAGCTCTGGCTCCATGTCAGCGCCCGCGAGAAATCTCGGCAGCGTCAGCATCATGATCTGCATCGCGCACAGCGCTGCGAGACCAAATTTCCAGATATGTTTTTTGCGCTGGTGTTTGACTACTTGAGTGCGACTCTGGCTGGCCTCGGTGCTGGCGCTGTAGCCCAGTTCGTCAATTGCCGAGAGCAGACGTTCTTCGCTGATAAGGGCTGGATCAAAAGAAATCCTTGCGCGCTGCGTTGAATAGTGAACGCGGGCGCGCGTCACACCACCACAGCGACGAAGTTTTTCTTCAATCAGTGATGCGCAGGCCGCGCAGTGCATATCGAACACGTCGAACGTGCGAGTGGTTGTGGCGGTCGCCTGACCCTTGAACGCAGCGCTCGCGGCGTGAGGTAAATCGTCGACAGTGATCAGGTTACTAAGCATTGATGCGAGCGTAATTTGCAATGCCTGCAAGGCGTTTGATCGAAATCAAGTCGAAACCGATTGATTCGGCTGATCATCGCTACTGAGGAGAAAAACCATGTCACCCGCCCAACTAACACCGACGCAATTGACTGATTTGAGCCAATTGTTGCGTCAACGCCATAGTGCTCTTTCATTGGCTGTGGAGCGCGAATTGCACGCCGACGGTACAACGGAAATGTCGGTGACGACAGCAAGCGACGCCGACTGGACGGCCGCCGACGTTGATGCTGACGCATTTATCGCGAGAGCAGAGCGCGACTCAAGCGAACTCACTGAAGTCGCCCAAGCGCTTGATCGTTTGACAGACGGTCGCTACGGCCTCTGTGAAACCTGTAGCAACGATATTGGGTATCCGCGCTTGCTGGCTCATCCAGCCGCCAGACGTTGCCTGCCCTGTCAACAAGCGGCCGAGGCCAAAGGCGATTCATCGCCTGGCTCTTTGAAACGTCCGCGCTGATTGTTTTAGGCAAGTCGGCGCATCGAGCGACGAATCTGAGTTTGAACGATGAATCGTGATTCGCTGTGGAGTCTGGGCGCCAAACTGACTGCGGCTGCTACGCCGTTTCTGTTGCTTGGATTTATGGCGATATCGCTAACCCTATGGGTGTCCTGGCAACTTGAAGGCGGTGCCGCAGCAGTCAACGAAGCTGGCCGCATGCGCATGCAGGCCTATCGCATTGCTCTGGCCCAAGCTACCCCAGATCAGGCCGCCGTCACCGCCCATATTGCAGAATTCGAGCGCAGTCTTTTGTTGCTGCGCAACGGCGATCCAGAGCGTCCGCTGTTTGTTCCCTGGGACGATGCAGTGACCGCCGGTTTTGGCGATATCACTGAAAGCTGGGTCCGCTTCCGCGCAGCGGCAACAACTACCCTTCAGGCCAGCGACGGGCCGATAGCCGGCCGCCCTGTCAAATTCGTCGAACAGATTGATCAATGGGTCGTCGCAATCGAGCGCCACCTGTCGCGCTGGACCGCGCTATTGCACCTGCTGCAGGTCGCCATGATGGTGCTAACCGTGCTCGGCGCATCGACCCTCGTCTACACCGGCTACCTGTTCGTGCTGGAGCCGGTCGGGCTACTCAAGCAGGCCTTCCAGAGAATCGAGCGGGGCGATCTTGGTGCACGAGTCAACGCCGCAGGCAACGACGAGTTCGCGACCCTGGCCAGGGGCTTTAACGGCATGGCCGAAAAGCTCGAATCAATGTATCGCAATCTGGAAGGCAAGGTCGCCGAAAAGACCGCGCAGCTTGAAGAGAAGCGCGGACGACTTGAAGCGTTATACAGTGTAACCACATTACTGGCCGGTGCTACCGCACTTGAAACATTGGCGCGTGGGTTCGTCGATCAGGTGATGAATGTTTCCCATGCGGACGGTTTGGCGCTACGCTGGTCCGACGAAGGTAACGCGAAATACGTCATGCTGGCTTCGAAGGGTCTACCGACATCCATGGCCGACGACGAGCACTGCCTGATGGCCAACCAGTGCCACTGTGGCGCCCCGGCGTTCCCTGGCGGTGCGCGAGTTATTCCGATCCGCACTGATCAGCCTGCGGCGTTTCCGCACTGTGCCAATGCCGGGTTCCAGACTCTAGTGTGCGTTCCGGTACGACATCATGAACGTATCAAAGGCGAAATCGACCTGTTCTTTCACGCTCAGTACGAACTCTCAACGAACGAACGCTCGCTACTTGAAGCATTGGCGACACACCTTGCAGCAGCGATGGAAAATTTGCGATTAGGAGCGCTCGAACGCGAAGCGGCGGTCGCACAGGAACGCAACTTTCTGGCTCGCGAGCTGCATGACTCCATCGCCCAGTCGTTAGCCTTTCTCAAGCTGCAAGTGCAATTGCTAAGAGATGCGCAGGCGCGCGGCAACGTTTCACAAATTGAGCAAGCCGTGAGCGAGATTGATGAGGGTGTTCGAGAAAGTTATGGTGATGTGCGTGCGCTCTTGATGCACTTTCGTACCCGCGCAAACATCGAAGACATTGAGCCAGCGTTGCGGACGACGCTGCGCAAGTTTGAACATCAGAGCTCGATTCGCACGGAGCTATCAATGCAAGGGCATGGCGTCTCACTCGCACCCGATTTGCAACTACAGGTACTCCACGTGGTGCAGGAAGCGCTCTCAAACGTACGCAAGCACTCGAATGCCACAAGGGTCTGGCTTGATGTTCAGCAACAACCGCAGTGGCGATTTGAAGTTCGCGACGATGGGCACGGTTTTGAACAGGAGGGCCCTTTAATCGATGAAACACACGTCGGCCTGCACATCATGGCCGAACGCGCCGAGCGAATCGGTGCCACGCTGGAAGTATTTTCCAGACTAAATCACGGTTGCTCCGTCGTGCTAACGCTGCCCGATGATCGCACCCGTCTCGCGACGGCTGCACAGTTAGCAGCATCGTTGATCGCGTCGACCGGGAAAGTGATGGCTGCATGAGCAGCACCGCTCATGACGATCCGTCGCCCGGGAAAAATGGAGGCAACCCCATCCGCATTCTTGTGGTGGATGACCACACGCTGTTTCGCCGCGGGCTGACTGCAATCCTGTCCCGCAGCACGAATGTACTTGTGGTCGGCGACGCTGGAGATGCCACAGAAGCGCAGCGGCGTGCTGAAGAATTGGAACCGGATCTAATTCTGCTCGACAATCACTTGCCGGGCGTGAATGGTGTGGACGCACTACCGGCGCTGCGCGCAGCGCTTCCGAGCGTGCGAATCATTCTGCTGACGGTGAGCGAAGACGAGAGTGATCTTGAGGCAGCGCTACGGGGGGGCGCGAACGGATATTTGCTCAAGACCATGGATGCCGACGCGCTGGTTGCCGCAATGCTGCAGGTGATTCAAGGCGAGAGCGTGATCGCGGACGAAATGACAAGCAAACTTGTCGCTGCCTATCGGGGCGCAATCGTCAATGCTCCGGACACCACAGCGTGTGTCGAGCCGACCGCGCATGTAGTTTCTCCGTTGTCGCATTTGTCGCCACGTGAGCGCGATATCCTGCGTGGCATTGCCCTCGGCGAAAGCAATAAGCTGATTGCACGTCACCTTGGCATTGCCGAAACCACGGTGAAGATTCATGTCCAGCATGTGCTGCGCAAGCTCAATGTCACGTCGCGTGTGCAGGCTGCAGTTATCGCTACAGGGCTGCCACTGAATTGATTTGTGTCATGCCCGGTGCGAGTCACTCGCACAGTAGTTCTTCAGAACGATACCCGGGCACACCTGACTAGTCCTTAATACGCTGCAAACCGCACCAATCGGTGGATACCGCCGACGCGTGATCGTCCCTACAGTTCATACATCGACTGGAAGTATGAAAACGATGGACAAAAAGAGGCAGGCACTGTCCGTGCTGATCAGCAGCACGCTAGCGTTCACAGTGTGTTTCATGGTGTGGATGATGTTTGGCGTGATCGGTATTCCGATCAGAAAGGCGCTGAATCTCAATGCGACCCAGTTCGGACTGCTAACCGCAATGCCGGTACTCACGGGATCGCTCATTCGCGTACCACTGGGAATCTGGACAGACCAGTTCGGGGGTCGCATCGTCATGACGATCCTGATGGCGATCACGGTACCGGCTATCTGGATGATGAGCTATGCCACTGAGTTCTGGCATTTTCTTGTCATTGGGCTTTTCGTAGGCCTCGCTGGCGGTTCATTTTCGGTCGGCACACCCTACGTCGCACGCTGGTTTCCTAAACACAAACAGGGTTTTGCAATGGGTGTGTATGGCGCCGGGAATTCGGGTGCGGCAGTCAATAAATTCGTGGCGCCCGCTTTGGTGGTTGCCTTTGGCTGGGCGATGGTGCCGCAGGTGTACGCCGCGATCATGCTGGGAACTGTCGTTCTGTTCTGGTTCTTCAGTTACAGCGACCCAACGCACCTGGTGCCTTCGAACACAAAATTTTCGGATCAGTTGAAAGCACTCAAAGATCCGAAAGTGCTCAAGTATTGCCAGTACTACAGCATTGTGTTTGGTGGCTACGTTGCCATGTCACTCTGGATGGTGCAGTACTACGTTGGCGAGTTCGGGCTCGACATTCGCGCAGCGGCGCTGCTTGCTGCATGTTTCTCGCTACCGGGCGGCGTGTTGCGCGCCGTGGGCGGTTGGTTATCAGACAAATACGGTGCCCACAGTGTGACCTGGTGGGTGCTGTGGGTGAGCTGGATCTGTCTGTTCCTGCTCTCTTATCCGCAGACCGACTTCACCGTGCTGACGACCACCGGTCCAAAGACGTTTCATCTCGGCCTCAACGTCTACATGTTCACTGGATTGATGTTTTTACTCGGGATCGCCTGGGCATTCGGCAAAGCCAGCGTATTCAAGTACATCAGTGATGACTACCCCACCAACATTGGCGCAATCAGCGGCATCGTCGGCCTTGCGGGCGGTCTGGGAGGCTTTGTATTGCCCATCATGTTTGGTGTCCTGATGGATTTCACGGGGGTTCGCTCCAGTGCCTTCATGTTGATGTACGGCGTCGTCTGGGTGTCACTGATCTGGATGTACTGGACGGAAGTACGCCGCACGGAACTTATGGGCAAGAACGCTCAGGGGTTCAGCCTTAACGGCTGACGATGACCCCGAACCCGACCGCAAAACGCTAACCGCGAATCAAAACAAGGTTCACCATGAATACAAAGAACTCATCAGTCGCTCAACCGACGGCCAGCGGCAGCGGCCCTGATATCTCCGACTGGCGCCCCGAAGACGAGAAATTCTGGGCATCGACTGGCAAGAGGATCGCTTACCGCAATCTGTTTCTCTCAGTGCCCGCGCTGCTCTGCGGCTTCGCTGTGTGGGGCATGTGGGGAATCATCACCGTACAGATGCTCAATTTGGGCTTTCCGTTTACTCAAGCGGAGCTGTTCACGCTCACCGCAATCTCGGGTATTGCCGGTGCAACCATGCGTATCCCGGCGTCGTTTTTGATCCGACTTGCCGGTGGTCGCAACACGATTTTTTTGACAACCGCGATGCTGCTCGCACCTGCGATTGGTACCGGCATTGCGTTGCAACACAAGGACTGGCCGCTGTGGGTGTTTCAGCTCATGGCGCTGTGGTCGGGGGTTGGCGGCGGCAACTTCGCAAGCTCGATGTCCAATATCAGCACCTTTTTCCCGAAGCGTTTGCAGGGTACCGCACTTGGCATCAACGCAGGTGTCGGTAACTTCGGTGTGACCACGATGCAGATCGTGATTCCGCTTGTGATGACGGTGCCGCTCCTCGGCGCCTACGGAGGCGAGTCGATGACGCTGATCAAAGACTCGGGCTGGATCTTCGGCAAGATCGCCGCAGGCACGCCCACGTGGATTCAAAACGCGGGCTTCGCCTGGGTGATCTCGCTGGTTCCGCTGTCACTGTTGTGCTGGCTTGGAATGAACAACCTGAAAACGGTATCGCCCGATGCGGGCAATCCGATTTCAGCGTTTGCCAAGGTGACCTATCTCTACACACTGGCGTTTATTCCGGCCATCTTCATGCTCTATCTGTACCTGCCTGCGCCGACGGGTCTGGGTATTTTGAACATGTGGATTGC
>JAYWAQ010000569.1:0-3737 GCA_043782305.1 Burkholderiales bacterium | reverse complement strand
TACTGCGCGTGCAACAAGATCATCAGCAAGAGCACCACTGTCGCCGACGACTACCTCGTCACACTGGCGCAGGAAACCGCACTGATTTCCGGTGCCGTGCCGAAGTTGCCCATCGTGCAACTCGCGTTTGGCGGCGGCACCCCCAATTTTTTGACTATCGCGCAACTCCGGCGCCTGATGGCCGATTTATCCGGCAAGTTTGAATTGCTCGAAAACCGCGAGCAGAGCATCGAACTCGATCCGCGCTACCTTGACGCCGCCTACGTAAGCGCCCTGCCGGCGATGGGTTTCAACCGTGTCAGCTTCGGTGTGCAGGATTTCGACCAGCGCGTCCAGGCACTCATTCATCGCTCACAGACATTTGAACAAACTGCCCAAGCCGTCAGTGCGGCTCGCGATAGCGGAATCAATTCGATCTCGTTCGATCTGGTCTACGGCCTGCCGATCCAGTCGCGCGAAACATTTGCGGCCACTCTGGAGCGAGCGCTGTCTCTTGAGCCAGATCGTCTGGCGCTGTTCAATTACGCCCACATTCCCGAGCGCTTCAAGGCGCAGCGGCGCATCCCGACGCACACCCTGCCAACCATTGAGCTACGCACGGAGCTGTTCCTTTACGCTACCGAGCGCCTCGTCGACGCGGGTTACGTCGCGATTGGGCTGGATCACTTCGCCAAGCCGGGCGATTCCCTCGCAAGGGCGGTCGCAAATGGCACTTTGCGGCGCAATTTTCAGGGCTACAGCACGCATCAGAGCACCGACCTCATCGGTCTCGGCGTTTCGGCCATCAGCAACCTCAATGGCGTGTTCTCGCAGAACAGCCCGCAGCTTGATGTCTATCGCGAGCGCATCGAAGGCGGACAATTCGCCACCGTGCGCGGCATCGTCTTGACCCATGATGATCAGGTTCGCGCTGCGGTGATTGAGCAGATCATGTGCGTGGGGCGCGTCGAGTGGGCCGCCGTCGCAACCGCATTTGCAATTGACCGCAAAACCTACTTTGCAGCTGAGCATGATGGGCTTGCAAAGTTTGTCGACGAAGGCATCGTGACGCTTGACGACGAGCAATTGGTTGTCACGCCGCATGGAAGATTGCTGCTGCGTGCCGTTGCAATGGTGTTTGACGCTCATGTAAAACTCAAGCGCGAGCAACCGATCACCTTTTCACGCATTGCGTAGCGTGCTGGACAACAGGTGACGCTATCGCTTCTCGCCTCGGCGGTCATCATGGGTCTGATGGGGGCCGGTCACTGCGCCACCATGTGCGGACCGATCACGCTGGCGCTGGTCACGCGCAACCCCGCGCGCCCACGACAACCGCTGGTGTCACACCTTGGCCGCATCAGTATCTATTCCCTGCTCGGCGCGATGGTCGCCGCGTTCAGCGCTGCAGCAACAAGCTTCTTGCGCAGCGAGGTTCTGCAAACCGCGTGGTTGTTGTTGCCCAATCTGTTGCTACTGTTATCAGCGCTCTATTTGATGGGATTTCAGCAGGCCTATGCGCCGGTTGAGACTGCGGGACGACGCGTGTGGCGCGGCCTTGACGGCGCACGCGCATGGGCATCATCGCAGTCAGGTTTGGGCGGTGACTTTATTCGAGGGGCGCTCTGGGGCATGTTGCCTTGCGGCATGATTTACAGCGCACTGGGGCTCGC
Organism: Burkholderiales bacterium; assembly: GCA_043782305.1. GTDB lineage: Bacteria > Pseudomonadota > Gammaproteobacteria > Burkholderiales > Casimicrobiaceae > Casimicrobium. Next base: position 2,085 of record JAYWAQ010000569.1, on the reverse strand, counting down.
GGTACTCGCCGCGAATCCACTCGATGGTGCCCTGGTGATGGCGGCGTTTGGCGCGTCAACGCTGCCCGTACTGCTCGCGCTCGGGATGTTGTCGCAGACGGCAGTGAAGCGATTGCGCACAACGCAGACGCGGCGCTGGCTGGGCGTCATGCTGCTCTTGCTTGTTGCGTGGAATATGTATCTGTTGCCGGATCGACTGCACGGCGTCAGGTTTTCGTTTCTCTGCTAGCGCCTCACAGCGCGACCCAAAGCGCACCAAACGCAAACAGTACAAACGCAGCGCCCGCGATCATCACGCAGGCGTGCGCACGCCGCCAGTCGCGCTCAATCAAATCCGGGTCAGAGTCTCGGCTGGCACGCGACAAGAGCACTAGCGCAACAACGGAAAACGCTACAGCCAACAGCGCCATCGCACCCACGGAGAAACGAATGGCGGTTGACGATGATCCCGCTTGCAGCCCATGGGTCGCGCCGACGAATGCCATGACCCCGAGCAGCGCAGCAGATGCCAGCACGCTCGCCACCATGATGGTGTTGCGCATGCTCTGCACGAGCACAATATCTCTGGGTTGCGGGTTGGGTGACATCAATCAGCCTTGAGTTCAGGAGAACCACTTCTTTGCGACAAGCATACCCGGCAGCATCGCGCCCAAAAACCACAGGATGTCGGTGCCACCGATGAAAAGGCTCGCCAGCGCGGGGCCCGGGCAATAGCCAGCGATACCCCAGCCGACGCCGAACAGGATCGCGCCGACCACAAGCTTCGCATCAATGTCGCGTCGTGTTGGCAGTTCGAAACGCGCGGTCACCCACGGGACGTGATGCGACTTGACCGTGCCAAAAGCAAAGAGCGACACCACCAGCGCACCGCCCATCACAAACGCAAGACTAGGATCCCACTTGCCGCCGCCCCACCCAAACAGAGCGCCGATATCGAGAAAGCCCTGCACCTTGCGCGGATCCATCATTCCGCCCAGCGTGAGGCCCGCCGCAAAAATGAGGCCGGCCAAGAACGCGATAGCGAGAGAGCGAATGTTCGTTGTCTCGCTCATGCAGCACTCCCATTGAGCGCCCGGATGACAGCAACCGCTGCCATGCCTGCCGCCATGAATGTCAGCGTTGCGATTAGCGAGCGCGGTGAGCGACGCCCCAATCCACACACGCCGTGGCCACTTGTACAACCACCGCCCAGCACGGTGCCAAACCCGACCAGCAATCCGGCAACGATCAGCCAGGGTGTCGTGGCAACGCCAGCCGCAGCAGTGCCGAACAGTCGCACGAAAAGCAGCCCTCCGCCAATAAGGCCCGCCAAAAACGCGTAGCGCCAGAGACTCTCCGTGGGCGAAGTGAGTGCTGTTGCGGCAATTCCGCTAATGCCGGTGACCCGGCCCAGCCCGGCGAGCATCAGCCATACCGATGTGCCAATTAAAAGTCCGCCAAAAAGTGAGAGCAGGAGGGGATGCATAGACCGGAAGTGCCATTTGATTTATATACTGGTAGGGAGTATAGTAAAAGCTATGAAGATTAGCAAACCAGTGCTCGTGACCGTGACGAAAGTTACCCCAGTGAAGCCCCAACCGACGCGCAACCTCATGTCGGAAGCCGACACACGCGCTTTAACCTCGCGCCTGCGTCGGGCCGAAGGTCAGGTGCGAGCCGTCGCGCGACTGATTGAAGAGGGCGAGAGCTGCGAGGCTGTCGCGCAGCAATTGACCGCCGCGAGGCGCGCGCTGGATCGTGCCTTCTTCGCGCTGGTCGGCTGCGCCGTGCAACATGGGCAAGTCGCGCCAGAAGGCGTCGGCGATTTGCTTGCAAAGTACGCCTGATCCCATTTATTCCAAAAAAAACGATAACAACCCCATGCAACCCATTCAATGGTTCGACCCCGAAACGTCGACGTTTACCTACCTGCTTATCGATGAGACCACGCGCGACGCGGCGCTGATCGACCCGGTCGATACGCAACTGGAACGTGACCTCGCCGCGCTCAAAGAGCACAACGTTCGCCTGCGATGGGTTCTTGAAACGCATGCTCACGCTGATCACATTACGTCCGCCGGGCAGTTGATCGAACACACCGGTGCG
>JAYWAQ010000568.1:0-3740 GCA_043782305.1 Burkholderiales bacterium | reverse complement strand
TGGGCATGGAGACGGACTGGGCCGTAGACGGAGAAAAAGCCGTGGCGATGGCGCGCAGCGGCAACTACGACCTGATCCTGATGGACATGCAAATGCCGGTGATGGACGGCTTGCAGGCGACCCGCGAGATCCGCCTGCTGCCGGACTGGCAAAGCAAACCGATTCTGGCGATGACGGCGAACGCGTTCGAGGGAGATCGCTACGCGTGCGAAGAAGCGGGCATGAATGACTTCATCAGCAAGCCGGTGGAGCCTGCCGCGTTGTATGAAGCGCTGCTGTTGTGGCTGTCGACCATTCCGGCGAGCACACCCACCTACACGGAAGCGGAATGGCAAGCCGCGGCGCTTGAGGGGGGGTACTCGCCACCGGCGTTTGCTGCGGGCACGTCGGGCAGCGCTGCTGGCATGACCGACGATGAATTTACCGATGCCTTCTCGGCGTTGACGCTTTTGGAGCATACCGCCCCGCAGATCAGGGTCGCGCGCGGGCTCTCGCTGTTGCAGGGCGATGCCGAGCGCTACCTTCAGCTGCTCCAACATTTTTTTTCGCAGCACGGCAATGACCCGGAGAAGCTGGTCAGCCTGTTTGCCAGCAATAACCGGCACGGCGCGCAACAACTGCTGCATACGCTGAAGGGCACCGCGGCAACGCTCGCCGTTGATTCGGTCGCGGAAATCGCGCGACAACTGGAAAACACGCTGCGCAGCCGAAGCGACTCGCAGGCGTTGCGCAGGCAGATGGACATGCTGGTGGGTGAACTGGCTGCCGAATTATCGACACTCGCGGCAACTGTTGCGCCGTTGGCCGTGCTGGTCCGGGCAAGCGCGGATACGAGCGCTTCCGGAGCGCTGCTAGCGGCGTTGCCGCACACGCTGCTCGCCGATATCGATGCGCTACTGGCCCAGAGCGACACCAGCGTTCTAAGCCTCCTCCATGATTACGCGCCTGTGTTGCGTGCCACGCTCGGATCGAGCGCCTACGATGAGGTTTCGCAGCGCGTCGGCGCGTTTGATTTCGATGGCGCCAGGATGGCGCTGAGCGTGCACACAAAGGATGTTGACAGCGTTTAGCGTGCGGCTGATCGTGGGGTTTCTTCAACCAAATGGCAACCTACAGCGTATGGCTATTCGGTAGGTCGCGCTAGGGTTCGCACCCATTTCCGGCTAAAGTCGACTCTTGGCAAATATCACGCTTAGCCCATGAATGAGCTGGCGTTGTCCAAAAAGCTGATGGCAAAAAACTATCGCGGCATCAGCGAAATTGGATCCAGCGGACGACCTTGTCGGCGCACTTCGAAGTGCATTTTGTTGCCCGCTGAATCGCCAACCTCGGCGAGCTTTTGGCCGATCAAGACGCGCTGCTGTTCTTTCACCAACAATTTGTCGGTGTGGAAATAAACGCTAACAGTCTCCTTCGCGTGACTCACCACAATCATCTGTCCGAACCCGCGCGGCTCTTTGCCAACGTAGATGACCTTGCCTGCGGCTGCGGCAACGACCGGCGTACCCGCGTTCGCTGCGATATCGATGCCCTTCATCGGCGCTTTGTCGTTAAATTTGCTGGCAACCTTGCCCGAGGTCGGCCAGGTCCAGGCGATGCCGTCGCGATCCACACCGGCTCCGGGTTTGATTTCGGCTTCGATCAAAGGAGCGGGAGCGGGAGCGGAGGCGGGAGCGGCAGTGCCGGGTAGCGTGCCCAGCGAAGATGACATCGCGGAGGCTGGAGCGCTTGCCGGCGCGCTCGGAGCGGAGACAATTGAACCGGGGACGGGCGGCACCAGCGTTCCCTGCTTCATCGCCTCCAGCGCCGCATCGCTATAGGCCAGACGCTGCGACTTGGGCTCCCTTTTGAGTGGCGCTTCAATCGGCAGTACCGGGTTCGGTGGATTAGGGATCGGTGTCACTGAGGTGATCACCGGTGCCGCACCGGAAGGCAGTGGCTGTCCCTGAATTGCGCCGGTCGAAGGGATTGGCGTCAACGTTGCGCTGGGCGCTGGCGCAGGGCCCGAGGCGTTGTCTGACGATGGTTGAAGGCGCAACACCTGACCGTCGCGTAGCGGCTGGGCGACGATCAGGTTGTTCCACGCGGCGAGCGCATTGATGTCCAGATTGTTGCTGCGGGCGATCCCGTAGAGCGTTTCACCGCGTTGCACGACGTGGAACTGCGAGCCGGCCGTGTTGCCGGGCAGCGCAGGGTTGACCGGAGCTCCCGGTCCTGATAGCGGAGGAAAAACTTGTGGCGGCTGAGACTGCGCGGGCCGCGCGCTGCGATCCTGCACCGGTGCAGGGATGCTCGTCGTGCAACCGGAAACAATCAACAGTGCGGTGGCGGCAAAAAGTAATTTTGGATGCTGCATTTATTCTTGTCCTGTCTTTAGGGGCACGAAGACCACCTCGTCAAATGCGGTTTGCTGAAAAGTGTCGCCACTACGTGTGACCAGCGTGAGTCGTTGTCGTTCGGGCGAGCCGAGCGGGATCACCATGCGTCCGCCATCGGCCATGAGCCCCAATAAGTTCGGCGGTATTTTTGAGCCGCCCGCAGCAACGACGATGGCATCAAACTGAACCATGTTCGAAGCCGCTTCCTGACCGTCGGCGTTGCGCACCTTAACGTTGCTGACACCAATGGAGGACAGGGTTTGCCGTGCCTTGGACGCTAACGCGCCGATGCGCTCGATCGTGTAAACCTCGCGCGCCAGACGCGCGAGCACTGCCGCCTGATAGCCGCAACCACCGCCAATTTCGAGCGCGAGATCAATGGCTTTGCCGGAACGCAGAAGCTCGCAGGAGCGGGCAACGGAGAACGGTTGCGAGATGGTTTGCGCGAAGCCAATCGGCAACGCGGTGTCTTCGTACGCGCGGCTCGCCAGCGCCTCCTCCACAAACAAATGTCGCGGCACCGCGGCCATCGCGGCGAGCACGATTTCGTCACGAATGCCCTGCTCACGCATTCGCGCGATCATGCGTAAGCGCGTACGCTCGGAGACCATGCCGAGGCCCGTGGCTGAACGCGGGGCGCGCGCTGCCGAGTCGCTCACGAAAGCCACGCTTTGACCAGATGCAGCGCGTCAAATTTAGTCAGATCAATGGAGAGCGGCGTGACCGACGCGTAGCCTTCGGCAATGGTGCCGAAGTCAGTGTCCGGCCCGGCATCGGCCGCTTTGCCAACGGGGCCAACGCGGTATTCGACTTCGCCTTTTTCGTTGACGGCTTTCACCGCGGGCTCCGCCTGATGACGTTTACCGAGGCGCACCGTCCGGATGCCTTTGAGTTCCGCGTAAGGCACATTGGGTACGTTCACATTGAGCAGCCACGGCGTTGTCGGCAAGTTTGTCTGATAGCGGGCAACGATGTCGCGAGCGACTTGCGCGGCCGTATCGAAACGCGTCGCCGGACGCGCGGCGAGCGACACGGCAATCGATGGAATGCCCAAAAGATAACCTTCCATCGCGGCCGCCACCGTCCCGGAATAGATGGTGTCGTCGCCGAGATTGGCACCGTCGTTCACGCCGGACACCACAAGGTCAGGCCGAAAATCGAGAAAGCCGGTGACCGCCAGATGCACACAGTCGGCCGGCGTGCCATCAACGAAATAGAAGCCGTTGTCCGCCCGAGTGATTCTGAGTGGTCGGTCGACAGTGATTGAATTTGAAGTGGCGCTGCGGTTGCGGCTCGGCGCGACTACCGTGATCTCAGCCAGCGATGACAGGGCCCCCGCCAGCGCGGTAATACCCGGCGCGT
>JAYWAQ010000567.1:0-10368 GCA_043782305.1 Burkholderiales bacterium | reverse complement strand
GCGCATCACGCGCGCCACAAACTCAGCATCAGCGAGCGCATCAAATCGCTGGCCACCAATCGTGAACAACATGGCATACCGATTACACGCATGATGGCCACCGTGAAGCGCGTCAAAATTCAGAGCGATGCCCGCGCCGCGCTCGATCGCTTCGCAGGCTGCTCGCTGCGTAAGTGCGACGGGATCCCGCCCCGGCGCAGTACCGCGCCCGGTCGTTGCTCCGAGTTGGAACGACGCGAAATGCACGACATCGTTGTGCCTGACAAAAAAATCCGCGAGCATCGGCAGCTCATGAAAATTCTCCTCAGCAATCGTCGTGTTGAAAATAACGGACAAGTCGATTCCGCGCGCCATGTTGATGTATTGCTCGCGAACTTTGTTCAACTCAAGTTCAGTCGCAAAGCCCTTTCGCTGCTGCGTCACGTCAACGTGAAACGCAACGTCGTTCAGGCCATCGCTGACCAGTTTCTGCAACCAGTCACGCGTGAGCAAAATGCCGTTGGTGAAGAGGGAAGCGCGCAAACCTTGCGCCCGGATGTAGCGAACAATTTCACTGAGTTCGCGCTTGTCGCGAAGCGTCGGATCGCCGCCGGAAATCTGAACATCGGTGTTCGGGCCATACTGCGCCGCGATCACATCAATGCGACGAAAGACTTCGTCGAGCGGCAGATCACGAATCGCCTCGGCGCTCTCGGACAGGTAGCACAGCGTGCAGTCAAGATTGCAGCGCTGCGTGATTTCCAGGGACACGCAACCAATAGACCATCGTCGCCCTGCAGTCTGGCGTTCACTCCATTGGCCAGTGCTTCGCATGCGCGCTGCGATGTGGTCGAGGCTTCGTTGGCGGACGCCCGGGGCGGGTGGCGCCGTAGCGTTGGAGGCGGTGAAAAAAAGCATGTCGGATTGAGCCATGTCATCACGTCGTATAACACTTGAACAAGCTTACAGCCGAGCGCAAAAGATTTGGAGCAATAAAAAAGCCCGCCGAAATCACTCTGGCGGGCTTTTTACATTTGAAGACTGAGATTTACTTCAGCTTTGTCTCTTTGTAGAGCACATGCTTGCGGGCGACTGGATCAAATTTCTTGATCGAGAACTTTTCGCTCATGGTCTTTTTGTTCTTGGTGGTCGTATAGAAGTGACCGGTGCCAGCGGACGATTCGAGTTTGATTTTTTCACGCATGATTCATGTCTCCCCGAATTAGATAACGCGACGTGCGCGAAGGTCGGCCAGTACGACATCGATGCCGTTCTTGTCGATCAGGCGGATGCCAGCGGTGGAAAGGCGGAGGCGGATGAAGCGGTTTTCGCTCTCGATCCAGAAGCGACGGCTTTGCAGATTGGGCAGGAAGCGGCGCTTGGTGTGGTTGTTGGCGTGAGAAACATTGTTTCCTACCATCGGCTTCTTGCCGGTGACGATACAGACGCGTGACATGTTGGTAACTCCTGGGCGCACACTTGCGCCGCTGTTGTGCTTCAGACGCGCCCCTGTGCGGTGTGAAGGATCTGAACGCCGCAAACGTCGAATGGACCGCTAGCGCTCGGGGGTTTGATAAATCAGGGCAAGTCTTGGATTATAGCGGGAATATTGCCATTCCGGCAAGCTGGCGAATCGGGATTACAAGAGCTCCGCGAAATACTCGTGCGCTTCCGTGTTGACGGTCGAAATGCGCAACTCCACGGGTTCATCCCTCATGTCAAAAGCCGTCCTGCGGATAGTGAGCACTGGCGTTCCGGGCTTCAACTTGAGCAGTTTGGCGTGGTCGGCCGACGCAGCTTCGGCGCGCAGGCGCTCGTCGGTGCGCACGACGGTGATGCCAAATGCTTCCTGATACAGGTTGTAGATGGTGTTGGGTCGCTCCTTGAACTGGGCGGCCGAAAGCTTCTCAAAGCGCGCCTGATCAATCGTGATGTCGTCCACAGAGACGACTTCGCCCACCAGTGAGAGCTTGTTGCGCACATGAAATGTCGGTGCACCGACGGCGATCTTCAGGCGTGACGCGACCTCGGCGTCGGCGATGGCCTTGTGAAAAAAAACGTACTCAACGAGCGGATAGCTCTTTACACCCTTTTGCGGCACGATGTGGAAAAAATAGAACAGCAGCCGCTCGCGATCATGCGAGGCCACGAAAGTGCCTTTGCCCTGCTGGCGAATCAGGATACGGTTCTCTACGAGATCATCGATGGCTTTGCGCAGCGTGCCGATCGACACGTTGTACTCAGTCGCGAGCTGCCGCTCCGACGGAATCAGCTGCCCCGGTTTCAGCTCGCCCGAGGCAAGCTGCTCCATCAGCGCGCGCTGAACGCCTTTGTAAAGCGGCCCTCCGTCAAGATTATTCACGTTCATCATCGTTACGTCGTTCTCTGTTCCAGCCAGTTTGTCAACAACTGGAGGACAGCAGCTTTTTTATCAACGCTCTATGTTACCGGGGCTAGCACGTAAAAACGAATAAAGTCGACTATGGGTAAAAACGACAGTTAGCCCCTTTGCAGTCGTCATTGCACACAAAAGCTGATTCTTTCACTCTTCTGATTTTTCGCCGGGCGAGACTACTTTCTAAACGTAAACATCGAGATTTCCGGCACAAAACCAATCGCCGCAGCTACCACGATCATCGCTGCAACAAAGGGCAGCGCCTGACGGGCAATGGCGGTCAGTGGCGTGCGCGTCAGTCCGGACATCACAAAAAGATTGAGGCCAAACGGTGGCGTGATGAAACCGAGCCCCAGCGTGGTGATCATGAACACACAAAAGTGCACTTGCTCCATGCCGATTTTCTGCGCCAGCGGCCACATGAGCGGCCCGAGAATCACGATGCACGGACTCGTTTCCATGAAGCAGCCCGCGATCACCCAGATCAGCAGCATGAGCAAAATGATCAGGTTTTTGTTGGCACCGTCAGCCCCGCCCAGTCCCATCACGAGCTCGACAAACCTTTGCGGCACGTCGACCACGGTCAGCGCCTGAGCAAACAGCAGTGCCACCGCGATGATCGGAAGAATCACGCCGCAGACGCGCGCCGAAGTGCCGAGCATCAGCGGAAATTGCGACACTGTAATTCGCTTTTGCACGAGGCCGATCCCGACTGCCACTGCGGCGGCTACAGCGGCAGATTCAGTCGGTGTGAACCAGCCCGAATAAATCCCGCCGAGAATAATGAAAGGGATCGCCAGCGCCCATTTCGCCCTGTTAAGCGACGACAACCAGCGCGAGAACGAAAAGGTGTCGGTCGATTTTTCGTAGCCGCGAATACGATTCACCACGGCGTTGGTCACGATCACTGCGATCAATACCAAGACGCCGGGCACAAAGGCCGCCTGAAACAGCGTGGTGGCGGAAACGCCCAGCACCAGACCAAGGATGATGTACGCGATGGACGGCGGAATCAGGATGCCGGTGCAGGCGCCGCTGGCAACGAGCGCGCAGGCGTAGTCTTTCGGATAACCGCGCTCCACCAGACGATCCATCGTGATGCGTCCTACGGCAGCAGCATCCGCCGCATCAGAGCCCGAGATGCAGGCGAACAGGCCGCAGCCCATCACCGTCGACGTGCCAAAACCCGAACGCAAACTGCCAAACGTTGCCTCTGCGAAGTCGAGCAACTGATAAGCAAGCCCCGAGCGCACCATCACGTCACCGGTGAGGATGAAAAGCGGTATGGCAATCAGTGCGAACGAGTCCACGCCTTCAAACAATCCCTCGCCGATCAGCGACAACGGCAACGCATCGGTGCTGACCAGAATCGCCACCGTGCCCAATCCCATCGTCACCCAGAACGGTACGCCGACGACCAGCAAACCGATCATTAGCAAAAGACACAAAGTAACGGTCATGCGCCTATTCCTCAAACATCGATTTGCCTACATAGGCAGGGCGACCGGCGCGAATGTCACTCGCGTCGCGCCACATCATTTGCAGACAACGCACAATCATCAGGGTGAAGCCAATCGGCAGTGCCGCTTCGGCCCAGATTTTGTTGACGCGCAACACCGGCGTGGTGCCGCCAAACTGCCAGAGCTGTTGCACGGTATGCAAACACCAGTAGGTCGCGATGACCGCGAAGACCAGCGTGCAGGCCTCGCTGAACAAGTACACCCATCCATGCATCCGAGAGGGCAAGCGTTGCAACAAAATGTCAAAGCGAATGTGCGCCCGTTCCTTCACCGCAAACGCAGCACCCACATAGCCCAGATAAATAAACGCATATTGCGCCGTTTCCTGCGCCCAGGCCGAGGAGTAATTGAGCACAAAGCGGCGCAGCACCTCCTGAACAATCACCACACAAACGAACACGTAGAACACGAGCATGGCGTAGCGCTCAGCGTTTTCGTTCAGAGCGGAAAGCCAACCGTTTGATGTCGTTTCGGCGTCTTCCTGAATGAATCCGGCGACGAACAAAATCGTTGCCGCAAAGAACAGGCAGAACTCACCCACGTCGCCTAGACGAAAGGGGAGCGTCGTCCCCATTTTCTGCGCCACCGCACCGGCGATGGCGTAGAGTGCATACAACGCGTAGAGCACATAGCCCGAGCGGGTCGCGCTGCGCTGCCACGATCGCACGCTTTGCTGACTTTGCAAGGATTAGCCCTGAAAGTCAGCGACGGTGATGGAGCCTTTGGTGTTGGCCGCGAGCTTTAGTTTGTCGAAATTGGCGAGTGATCCCGCCAGCTCGATCTTGTCCTCGTTCCACTCGGCACGTTGCTCGCCACACGACTCCACCCAGAGTTTGTACTCGTCCGCGGTCGGCACATAAAACTTGCAACCGCCCACGCTCATCTGGCGCATCGCCTCGGTGCGCGACGCGGCCAGCTGCTGGAACGACTGAATTTGCGTCATGCGCGACGCGTCTTCAAACACCGTCTGCATTTCTGGCGACAGCGCTTTGAAGTAGGCATAGTTCGCGGCAAACATTTGCGCGTCGGGCACGGTGCGCACGAAGGTGATGCTTTCCAGAACGTCGGTGAAGCCAAACGTCGCCAGTGCTGTGACTGAAGGGTCGAGACCATCCGCAACACCTTGCTTGATCGCCGTAGTCGTCTCGCCCCAGGCGACGACGGTGGGGTTCGCGCCCATCAGTCGATAGAGCTTCTGCAGGAGCTTCGATGGCGGCACCCGCATCTTCACGCCACGGATATCTGTCGGAGTCTTGACGGTCTTTCCGAAGCCACGACGTGTCGCAATCGTGCGCGGCTCGGTCGTGAAATAAAACATGGGCTTGAAGCCCTTCTCGGTCACCTTCGGCGTGATGTCGTCATTCCAGGTTTTGCTGGTGACCAGGTTGGCGAACTTCTGATTTTCACCACACCAGTAAGGGATGTTTACGAGATCAACGGTTTTGGTGTACGGTGAGAAGTTGGAAAGCGACAGAGATCCTCCCTGCACGGTGCCCGCCTGCACCCGTTGCGCCAGCGCTGCGCCCACGGCGAGTTGCCCTGCGGGGAACAGACGCACATACATCTTGCCCTTCGAGAGCTTTTCAATGTTGTCCTTGAACGCCGCCTGCATGATCGGGTACTTGATAACGTCTTCGATCTTGTACTCGGTGGCGAACGTCATCGTGTACGTCGCGGCCTTCTTCTTTTTCTCTTCGTCGGCGCTGGTTTGCGCAACGGCGGTGTCACTCCAAAGGTAGCCACCGATGGAGGCAAGCACGGCAACGTTGAAGCCGTATTTTCCGCTGACCGACAGGAATCGTCGACGCGACAACCGGGTGTGTTCCGTCGATGTGGCGAGCTTGTGCCCGACGCTTTCGAAGCGTTTAGTGCTCTCGATCATGGTGGCCTCCTTGTGATTTGAACGGTGTGTCGTGCTGTCCTGTACTGCGACGCGCGAACCGAGTGCCTCCACACCCAATTCACGCCATGTTCCAATTCGATTCCGCGAATTTACGTGGTTATGTTGATGAAATTCGCGTTCGTTCCGAATTACGCCGATTCGTACAACCGCGTCAACACGAATTCACGATGCCCAAGCGCCTCTGCCGAGGTCAAACGACCATTGATCGTGCGCATCATGTTGTCGAGCAGCGCGTCGCCAGCGTCATCCATTGTCATCTCGCGGCGCAGCAAACCAGACGTATCTACGTCCACATGCTCGCTCATGAGCCGCACTGTTTTCGGGTTCGAACACACCTTGATGACCGGCAGAATCGGATTGCCGATGACGTTGCCCTGACCCGTCGGGAAGAAGTGAACCACGAAGCCTGATGCGGCGCACAAGGTCACCATTTCAGCCGCCGCGCTGGATGAATCCATGAACCACAGCCCCGGCCCGGTTGGCACTTCGGCCTTGTCGAGCACGCCGTCGATCTTGCACTTGCGGCCGATCTTCTGGATGTTGCCGAGCGCCTTCTCCTCGATGGTCGTCAACCCACCCGCGATATTGCCTTTGGTTGGCTGACTGTCGGACAGATCGCTCGTTTTGTGCCGCTCGATCATCGCCTGATAGCGGTCGAACATGAACATGAAGTCCTTCCACACTTTCGGCGTGCGGCAACGGGCTTCAAGCAGTGCTTCACCGCCCGTGATTTCGGAGGTTTCACCGAACAGAAGCGTTGTTTTCAGCGGATAGAGCTTGTCGAAGGCGTTGCCCACGGTCGGGTTCGCGCCACAGCCAGACGTGGTGTCCGACTCGCCGCATTTCGTCGAAATCCACAGCTCGCTGATGGGGCATTCAACGCGATGAATCTCGCTCGCGTCCTGCAGGAATTTCTTCGCCGCAGCCGATGCGTGCATGATCGTTTGATGATCACCATGGCCTTCGATGCCGAAGCCAACCACTGGTTTGCCGGTCGTGGCAATCGCGTCAACGATCTTTTTCGTCCATTGCGATTCGATACCGATCACCACTACAGCTGCTACGTTCGGATTGGAACCCGTGCCGATCAATGTTGCGAAATGCAACTCCAGATCGGCGCCGAATTGCAAACGACCGTACGGATGCGGAATCGCCATCGTGCCCGTGATGTTGTTGGCAACAGCCTGCGCGGCAGCGTTCGATAGATCATCAACCGGCAGGATGATGACGTGATTGCGGACGCCTACGCGACCATTGGCGCGACGGTAGCCCCAGAACTTTGTGTTTTTCTTGATCATTTTCTTACCACCGCTTTGTCTTGACGTTATGGACGTGTAAATGCTCGCCCTTCTTGATGGGCGCGACGACTTTGCCGATGCTCACGCCATACTTGATAACCGTGTCGCCGACTTTGAAATCCTTCAGCGCGACTTTGTGACCAATCGGAATGTCGCTCTTGAGCGCGATGTTGACTGTGGAGTCCGGCTCCATAATCCAGCCTGTGGTTTTTTGGCCAACTTTGCAGCCCTCAACGACGACGACACCCACGCCGTCGTCCTTTTCATGCACTACGAAATGAATCATTGCTTTCCTGCCTTTTCTGACTTGCGGCTTGCTCGCCAACAAGTTTGACGAGAAGTAAGTTAAGTCATCTAGATGATATAGATGAGTTGCGTAGAATACCAATATCGTCAAAAAGTGCAAGTCCGCGCATCGGAAACGACGCCATTCGTGCACGCTTCTCTGGGGAAATCATGCGAATCGTAATTTCAGAATTCATGGATGAAGTCGCCGTAGATCGGCTGCGCGCAGCCTTCGGCACAGATGCTGTGCTGTACGACGCGAAGCTCGTCGACCGGCCTGACGACATGGCAGCCGCCGTCGCCGATTGCGAAGTATTTATCGTCAGAAACCGCACGCAGGTGCGCGGCGCTTTGCTAGATGCGTGCAAGCAGGCGAAAGTGATCGGGCGACTGGGCGTCGGGCTCGACAACATTGACGTCGCCGCCTGCGAAGCACGCGGCATGAAGGTGATCCCCGCGACGGGTGCGAATGCGCTCGCCGTTGCCGAATACGTCGTCGGCACGGCAATGCTGTTGCGTCGCGCGAGCTATCAGAGCACGTTCGATGTCGCCGCCGGCAAGTGGCCGCGCAACCAGCTTTCAAGCGGGCGCGAAACCGATGGCGCGACGCTCGGACTCGTTGGCTTTGGCTCTATTGGGCAGCTCACCGCACAGCTAGCGCGAGGCCTGGGCATGAACATCATCGCGTACGACCCTGGGCTGCCGGATACGAATGCGGCGTGGAAAGAGATCGGTGCTACGCGAGTGACGTTCGATGAACTCCTCGCGCAAGCCGACGTCGTGAGCCTGCATGTTCCCTTGCTCGACAGCACTAAAAATCTGTTCAACGCAGAGCGCATCGCACACATGAAGCCAGGCGCAGTGCTCATCAACACCTCACGCGGCGGTATCGTTGATGACGCTGCACTGGTCGCCGCGCTGAAGAGCGGCAAACTTGGCGGCGCAGCGATTGACGTTTTCACGCAGGAGCCATTGCCCGCATCGGACGTGTTTTCTGGCTGTCCGAATCTGATTCTTACCCCGCACATCGCGGGCGTTACCTTCGAGGCCAACGTGCGTGTGTCGTCGATGATTGCGGACGCTGTTGTGAAGGCTTTGAGTTAAGTCATGGCAATCATTTCTATCGCTGATCTCAACGCGCTCACGGTCGCCGCGCTCGTCAAATCGGGCGCCTCACAAGCGAGCGCCGAGTCCACGGCGCACGCGCTGATTTATGCCGATGCGCAGGGCACCGCGTCGCATGGCGTGTCTCGCGTCCCGCAATACGTGGGGCATATGAAAGCGGGCCGGATCGACGGGCAGGCGATTCCCAAAATTGCCATTCAGAACGGCGCAACTGCGGTTATCGACGCGGCCGACGGGCTCGCGTTTCCGGCGTGCGATCTCGCTATCGAAACCGCTATCGAGACGGCGCAAAAGCTGGGCGTTGCGTTCGTCGCCGTTAACAACAGCTATCACTTCGGCGCAGCGATTTATCACCTCGAAACCGTCGCAAAAGCGGGCATGGTCGGTCTCGCGTTCACCAATTCCCCGGCCGCGATGGCCGCTGCTGGCGGCAAACGTCCGCTCTTCGGCACCAACCCGATTGCCGCCATATTTCCACGCAAGAACGGCGACGCACTCGCCATTGATCTCGCGCTGTCCGAGGTCGCGCGCGGCAAATTAATGGTCGCCGCCAAAGACAATAAAACGATCCCGCTAGGCTGGGCGCTGGACGCCGACGGCCAGCCTACGACCGATCCCGCCAAGGGACTCAAAGGCAGCATGGCGCCGCTCGGAGCAGCGACCGGCAGCGCCAAGGGCGCGATGCTCGCGCTGGTTGTTGAACTGCTGGTGACTGCGTTTACGGGTGCGCGCTTTGGTTTCGAGGCCGACTCGTTCTTTGATGTGCAAGGCAACAAACCGCGGATCGGTCAGGCGTTTCTCGTCATCAATCCAAACGCGATGGGTGGCGGCGACGGCTATATCGAGCGCGTAGAAACGCTCATCGCTGCGATGCTGGACGATGACGGCGTTCGGCTGCCTGGCGCGCGGCGCTATGAGCTACAGCGCAAGGCCGAGGCGTCGGGCATCAGCATTCCCGATGCCTTGTTTGCGCAATTGCAGGCGATGGTCGCGTAGCACCTCAACGCTTAATAGCTTTTATTGTTAACGCCTTATTTTATAGGGGCTAAAGCAAGGTATTGGTACTTATCGACTTGAGACAATATATCGCGCTTGCCTCAATGAAATCGGCGTTCTAGCGAAAAGCTGCAAGTACTTTTGTTCGCTGGCGTGATGCACCCAGCAGCTCAGGTCGGCGTGCCGACTCTCGACGAAACTCAACACGAGGTTAGGTCTCACTGCTCCAAGGCGACAAGCGGAAGAACTGGAAGCGCTCAAAATGCATGACTCTGGGGCGCGTCATCCGTGATTTCATAGTAACCGCCCTTGTCTCCGACAAAGGTGTGCTTCGAGACCTTGAGATTTAAGGGGGTATCAATGCAGCCCAGCGCGACAGCTGTCCACTTGTAACCCTCAATTGTCGGATTCCAGAAAAGGGTTGAGCCGCAGACGGAGCAGGAACCACGCTGAACCTTCTCGGACGATTGGTACCACCTGACCAACTCTGCTCCTTGGATCTTGAGGGAGGTCCGGCGCACGTTGATACCCGTCCAATAGTTCCCCGTCTGCTTTCTGCATTGAGAGCAGTGACAGGACTCCGGAGAGTGTTTAAGGGGTTCCTGGATCTGGAGCTTAACGGCACCGCAGAGGCAGCTTCCATGTATCACGATGGCATTCCTTGGTAGGCAAGATAAGTGAGCGTGTGAACTGTGTCGGTGTGACGCCGACGTTTGACATGAGCTGTGCACAAAAGGCGCAGTCTTTCGGGTAACCCCTCCATGGAAAGGTTAGCGTAGTAATCGGCCTGGAGCCGCAAACCGCGCCGAAGAAACACGGCGTGGTCTGGTTGTGGCAAAGTGGAATGCGGTGCCGCAAAAGACCGAT
>JAYWAQ010000566.1:0-3743 GCA_043782305.1 Burkholderiales bacterium | reverse complement strand
TGACACCCAGTTTCTGAACCCGACCGGCCTTACGCAGCAGGGCCACTATTCCACCGCGCATGACATGGCCGTGCTCTCGCTCGCGCTGATGCGCGACTTTCCGCAGTACACGAAGTTCTATGCTGAAAAGTCGTTTACGTTCAACAAAATCACGCAGGAAAACCGCAATCGCCTGCTGTTTCTCGACCCCACGGTGGACGGCCTGAAAACGGGCCACACGGATGCGGCGGGCTGGTGCCTGATCACGAGTGTCAATCGGCCGCCACGCAAATTGTTGACCGTCGTACTGGGCGCGCCGTCCGAGGCGGCGCGCATCAATGAGTCGCGCAAATTGATCGACTGGGCATTCACGGCGTTCGAAGGCAAGCGCTTGTACGAAGCGAAAAAACCGATGCAGCAGTTAACCGTTTGGAAGTCCACCGTGGACTCAATTCCGATTGGATTCAATGATGATGTGACCGCTGTGACCACTACCGGCAAGGCCACCGACATCACGACGGAATTCAACATCACCGAACCAAAATTCGGCCCCATCACTGCGGGCGATACCGTGGGTTTACTCAAGGTCAAGCGCGCCGGCAATTTGATTTATGAACGCAACATCATCGCGATGGAATCTGCGCCTGGCGCCCCCATCTGGAAGCGGATGTGGCATTCGGTCGTGCTTTTCTTTAAAGGGTTAGGGAAATGATTTTTTTGAACGGCGCATGGATGCCGATTGAAGACGCGAAAGTCAGCGTGCTGGATCGTGGATTTATTTACGGCGATGGCGTTTACGAGTATGTGCCAGTGATCAACGGCAAGCCGTATCGGCTTGAAGGGCATCTGGTTCGCCTGAACAATTCATGCAAGGAGATTGGCCTGACCAATCCTTATTCGAACGCCGAATGGACGAAACTCGTTCACGACATCGTAGAAAAAAACGGCACGCACGATCAGGGCGTGTACTGGCAGATCACGCGCGGTGTGGCCAAGCGCGATCACAGTTTTCCGGTCGGCGTGACGCCGACCGTGTTCATGATGTCGAACCCGCTGCCCAAGCTTACGCAAGAGCAAATTGACAACGGCGTGCCGTGTTACACCTTCCCGGATACTCGTTGGCACCGCTGTCACATCAAGAGCATTTCGCTGCTCGGCAATGTGCTCGCCAAGCAGCACGCCAGCGAACAGGGGGGCGCTGAGGTCGTGATGTTGCGCGATGGATTTTTGACCGAAGCTTCCGCGTCGAACGTGTTCTGCGTGTTCGGCGACACCATTGTTTCGGCGCCCAAGGACAATCACATTCTGGGTGGCATCACGCTCGATGCGGTATCCGATCTCGCGAAGAAGGCAGGCATGAAGCTGGAAGTGCGCCCCGTGCCCGCAGCAGAAATGTGGGCTGCCGACGAGATGTGGTTGTCATCCTCCAGCAAGGGCGTACTGGCGATCACGACGCTGGACGACAAACCGATCGGCAACGCCGCACACAAGGGCAAACCGGGGCCGGTGTTCAGGAAAATGTTTGCTCTGGTTCAAGCGGACTTGTACGGCCATGACTGAGCCCACTTCACCTAAACCCGAACACACACAGACCCCCGCCAAGGTCGCGGCGTACAAAGACACGTTGTTTGAATTCCCGACCGAATATCCGCTGAAAGTTGCCGGGAAAAATGTGCCCGGCTTTGAGAAAACAGTGATCGAGATTGTCAGCCGCCATGTGCTCGATTTTGATCACGCCACGGTTACCGCACGCGAATCCAAAGGCGGCAAATACCTTGCCGTATCGGTGAGTTTCGTTGCGCAATCCAAGGTGCAACTCGACGCGCTGTATCAAGACCTGACCGATCACGTCGATATCGTCTGGGCGCTGTAGGTCGCTGATTCTTCACGATGATTATCCGCCAGCTGGGTCGTGTCGACTATCAGGCAACCTGGGAAAAGATGCGCGCATTCACCGATGCGCGCACGCCCGAGACTGAGGACGAGCTATGGGTCTGCGAGCACGCACCCGTGTTCACGCAGGGCGTCGCAGGCAAGCCGGAGCACTTGCTGTTCAATCCGACAAATATCCCCGTCATCAAGACTGATCGCGGCGGCCAGATCACGTATCACGGGCCGGGTCAGACGATGGTGTACGTGCTGCTGAACCTCAAGCGCGCTGGATATGGTGTGCGCGAGATGGTGATGCGGATTGAGAACGCGGTGATTGCATTGTTGGCTCGTCACGGGGTTGAGGCTTATGGCAAACGTGACGCGCCGGGCGTCTACGTAAGCTTTGACTCCCGCAATGTTCTATCCCCCTCTCCCGCAAGCGCATGCGACGACTGGCGCAAGTGTGCGCCGGGGGTTAGGGGTGAGGGTGCCGATGGCAAAGAAATAAGCCTACCAAAGACAAGACCCATCCCCCCTCAACTCCTCCAACACGCAAAAGAACTACGCAAAACCACCACCGATGCAGAAACACTCATGTGGTTTCTCCTGCGCAACAGAGCACTAGCCAACGCGAAATTCCGACGCCAACATCCAACACGCGAAAACGACCCTCGATACATCCTCGATTTCTACTGCGCTGAACATAAGCTGGGTGTTGAGCTGGATGGTGGTCAGCACCTTGAACAAACTGCGTACGACCAGCAACGCGATGGGTGGTTTGCAGGGCAAGGTATTCACGTCTTGCGGTTCTGGAATAACGACGTGCTTGCGCAGACGAAGGCGGTTTTGGAGGTTGTTCATGCAGCGCTCACAGCTAACGCGCCACCCTCACCCCTAACCCCTCTCCCGCTTGCGGGAGAGGGGGACAAGGACGTTCTACATTCCAAAGCCATGGAGATCGCCGCCTCAGAACCTCTCTCCCGCATGCGGGAGAGGGGCAGGGGTGAGGGTGGTGGCGGCACCGAAGCAAAGGTCGCCGCACTCGGTCTAAAAGTGCGAAATGGCCACACCTATCATGGTCTCGCCTTCAATCTGGATATGGACTTGACGCCGTTTTCCTTCATCAATCCCTGTGGTCACGAAGGCCTGCGCGTGACTCATCTACATGAGTTGGGCGTCGATCTCTCGCTGGAGGCAGCAGGATTGAGCCTTGCCGAAGAACTGCGTCGACAGCTCACCGCACCCGCCAAGTGAGAAAATAGCGGTATGGACTTGCTGACCACCACCGCCCCCGAAGTTTCAACGCCCACGAACGCCGCTGGCGTCAAGCACAAAGGCGAGGGAAAAACCGCCCGCATCCCGATCAAAATTGTCTCAGCACCAATGCTGCGCAAGCCGGACTGGATTCGCGTCAAGGCTCCGACCGGCGAGGCCGCAGCGCGCTTCACCGAGATCAAGAAGATTCTGCGTGAGCACAATCTGCATTCGGTGTGCGAAGAGGCAAGCTGCCCGAACATTGGCGAATGCTTTGGCAAGGGCACGGCCACCTTCATGATTATGGGCGACATCTGCACGCGGCGCTGCCCGTTTTGCGATGTTGGCCACGGTCGCCCGAATCCGCTGGATGTTGACGAGCCGAAAAATCTCGCCAAAACCATCGCCGCGCTGCGCCTGAAATACGTGGTGATCACCAGCGTGGATCGCGATGATCTGCGCGATGGCGGTGCCGGGCATTTTGTCGAATGCATCCGGCAGGTTCGCGAACTGTCGCCGCAGACGCAGATCGAAGTGCTGGTGCCCGATTTCCGGGGTCGCGTCGACAAGGCGCTGGCCATTCTGGAGGCCGCGCCGCCGGACATCATGAACCACAACATGGAAACCGTGCCGCGCCT
>JAYWAQ010000565.1:0-3759 GCA_043782305.1 Burkholderiales bacterium | reverse complement strand
GGCACGAATTGCCGTCCCTCGCCAATGCCCTGCCGCGTGATGCGCGTTTCGCCGTGCGTTGAGCCGTGCGCATGCGGTGGGCTGAACTGATCAATGCCGATGACCTTCGCGCCGCGTTTCGCCAGCTGATACGTGGTGGCGCTGCCCATTGCGCCGAGACCAATCACGAGCACATCGGGGCGAAGGGTGAAGTCGTTGGTCATGGTGCTGGAGCGTAGCGCTGCAGCCGCCCCGCCACCACATCGTACGGCTGCGCAAGCACGCGATTCACAAACGAATCTGGCTGCGCGCGGCGTGCGGCAAACTCAGCCGGCGTGTAAATCGTGGGATTGATTACGCGGGACAAACGATCCTGCACCGTCGTGAACGCTGCCATCACCTCGGCAAACGACAGCGCGTCGGACACGATCATCACATCCACGTCGCTATCGGCGTGATCGCTGCGCTTGGCTATCGAGCCGTAAACCGCTGCGAACTCGATCTGATCGGCAAGCGGAAGCAGCGCCTCGGCAATCGCAGGCACCACGCCCAGCGTCTTTTGCACCAAAGACGTCAATTCCGCAAACACCGGGCTTGACGGATTCGCCTGCACGCGGCGCACGTTCCCGATGCGCTCATCGGTCACCAAGCCCGCGTCAAACAAGCGCCCGATTTCGCGCTGCACCGAAGCGCTGCCCAACCCCGTCAACCGCATCAACTCATTCACATGAAACGCACGCGCCGGCATCCCGAAAATCCATTCGATGATCTTTGATTGTGCGGGGGCGAACAAGGCGTTGGCGAGCGACATATGCTAAATATTAGCATGATCATGCCAAATTAAGACCACTGACCGGCGACTTGCGGTAAAGGCGTTGTCGCTCAATTAGATTCTGTCGCCCGCAAGACAGATCGTGCTACGATAACAAAATAGTTTTACGAAATAATTTCCATGACCTCCGTTGCCTTATCGCCCAAATTTCAAGTCGTCATACCGAAGGACGTTCGCAAAGCGCTGAATCTCGTTGCGGGTCAGCGGCTTGAGGCGCGCGTAGTTGGCGATCATGTGGAGCTTGTGCCCGAGCTGCCGATCTCTGCCATTCGCGGCATGTGTCGCGGCATCAATACCGACGTGCCGAATGACATCGAAGACACCGGTGAAACCAACGGTATCGAACCCACTGCCGCTCTCTCCGCATGAACGTCGTCGATTCGTGCGGCTGGCTGGAGTACATCGCGGACGGCCCGAACGCCTCGTTTTTTGAACCAGCGCTCGCCGACTTGCCGAACCTGATCGTCCCGTCAATCACCATTTACGAGGTGTGCAAACGCGTGTTGCTGCAAAGCGGCCAAACCTTCGCCGACAGGGCAGTCAACGCAATGAGTCGCGGACAAGTCGTGCATCTCGACGCCGAGAATCTGCGCCTCGCCGCCATCGCCTCGGTGCGCTACAAACTAGCAATGGCTGACGCCATCATCTGGCAAACCGCTCAACTACATCAGGCACAACTTTTTACGCAGGACGCGGATTTGATGGATGTGCCGGGTGTACAGTACCGCGCTAAAGTTGCTGGTTAAGTTAAATCAAGCCTGCTAGTCTGATTTATGTGTGGGCTCGCAAACGTCGCGCCGGCAACAATAGAGTAGCTAGTTGTGCCGATCAAAAAGTCATCAGGCGTAACAGACACCGAGCGACTGCTCGCGGATTTCTGTGAGCGTACTTTCCTCAAGCTGTGGAGCTATCCAAATCCTTGCAAAGATGACGGCCATGAGTTGTGCGACCTGCTTGCAGTATTTGGCGAATCTGTCTTCGTCTTCTTTGATCGCAAGAGTGAGCTAGTCGAAACGCCTGACAAGGATCCACAAGTTCTGTGGGATCGCTGGAAACGCAACGTCGTAGACCGCCACGTCAAGACGGCGCAAGGAGCTGAGCGATACATCCGTAGCGGTAGGCCCATTTTCCTTGACGCTATAGGCACCACGCCGTTCCCGTTGCGTGTCGACCCAGTGAACGCAGTGGTTCACAACGTCGCTCACGGAGCCCTAGAAGCATGTAGGCAAGCGTCCGACCAGAATGTCTATGGTAGCCTGGCCATCACGCACCCTATGGAACATCGACCAATGCGTGCGATGACGAAACTTCGCGCCCGTCGCAAATGCAATAGTTGCTTGAAACGCGCGCGGAGATTAGCGCAAAGTTCGTTGCCGCAAGCAACGACTACATCCTGGAGAACCCAGTTCGCTCTGTGCTCATTGGGGCCGCAGCAGGTGCGGCCTTGGCGACATTAGTGTTTACGATCACAAGCGTCGTTCGGAATAATTGTTAGGCACTGGTCGCAATCGCATCGGATAAATATGGCAGATTTGCGAGCGCGACTTGCGCACTCGGATTGCCCACCACTCAACTAGCCTACGGCGGGCGTTGCTTCGGTTCCGGTGGCGTGCACCATTCCCTGAACGCAAGGCTCGCCCGCCTGCCTTTTATTTGCTTGGTGAGTGCGTCCACGATGTCGCGATAGGTGAACCCAGGCCGCGCTCGATCAATTGGGGAAGATGCTTTTTCACCGTTGAGCGTTCGCCAGCGGCAATCAGCAACAGCAGGCCCACGGCTGTGCGTTTCATTGTCTTTGCGAACGAGGGATGCATGGTGTCTCCTGGCGCTTAGCATCGATGTGCGGCTACTTGGCAAAGTTTGGGAAATAAGCACCGATGGCGTCATGGATGGCGGCATCATGGGCGGGCACCATGACCAGCGCAGGGTCCTGTTCATGGATGCGCGTCAAATCACCCACGGCTTGCAAGGTCTGCGCCTTGTCGTTGTCGACAATGCTGCTGGGAATCCACATCTTGGGACGCTGCTTGGCAATGGCATCCGCCTTCCAAACCGCGTCGCCTACGAACAGGAATTTTTTACCGGAACCCAGCGTCACGTACATCACGATGGATCCTGGTGTGTGGCCCGCCAAAAGCGCAAACACCACACTGCCGTCGTCAAACAAGTCCAGGCTTTGGGCAAAGCCACCGTAGGGTTTGTCGGCAAATTTGAAAGGCTTCCATTGGATCGCGGCGTCAGATATTTGTGACGGAAAAACTGCGGCCGGATGCGGCACCGCCAGGTAATCTTTTTCTTGCTGGCTCAGCCATATCTGTGCCTCCGGAAAATCGACCAGGGCGCTGGCATGGTCCCAGTGGCCATGGGACAAAAACACGCGCTCAATGGGCGCGAAACCGGCAGCATCGAGCTGGGCGCGTGCGGAGTTCACCGGGCCGTAGCTGAATAAGGGGCGCGCCCACAAAGGCATATCAGCCTTGAACTGCGCATCGATGTGTTTGCCCAAACCCGCGTCAAACAAAAGGCTACCCTTGGGGTGGCGCACCAGTACGGCGACGTGCTGCAGCTTGACCGCCTTGGTGTAGTCACCACCTGAATAGGTAAGGGCCTCCAGGGTGGTGACACCCGACGTTTTGATGATGGACAGTTGCACCGCCGGTCTATCGGATGATGCAGGCGATGTGGTTTGGGCTTGCAATGGGCTGCCAAACAGGGCCGCAGCGATGCTTATGACGCAGGCGAAGAAAATTCGATTCATAGAAGCTTTCTAGATTGGTAAGTTACAGATCTTCTCGGGTTTTGCGGGTGCTGGTGGGTAAACCGATCACGGTTACCTATGAAACCATACGTAACTGGTCGCGTTCGACTTTAGCGATCAACGCTGCTTGATCGGGCACGTCGACACACCAATCAACTTGTAGCCGAGACAGGTGCCGACCAGCGACGTT
>JAYWAQ010000564.1:0-3763 GCA_043782305.1 Burkholderiales bacterium | reverse complement strand
CCGCCGACTAGGTGCAGCCAGTCATGCGAGGGTGCGGCGTGGGTGTTTTTGTAGAAGCCGCGGCCATAGGACACACTTTCGTCCGACACGATGGCGTTGTCCGGCATGACCGCTGCCAGCGTTTGCGCGAGGCCTTCGGGCGTGGGCGCGCCGATCACGGCGTCGGGCCGCGGGCCGGGATCGGGGATCGCGGCACCGGGTGCGTTAAATTCGTCAACCAGTGCCTGCAATGCGGCTTCACCGTCCTGATCGTCGCGTGCGAGCACATGCAGTTGCGCGCGCTCGGGGTACTGCTTCGAGGGCTTGCCGGGATAGGCGAAAAAGCCGACGGGCGGCTTGGCGCTGACCAGAATGATGTGTTCGAAACGAGCGAGCGCCTGCACGGCCAGGTCGGTGTTGTAAGGCACGCGTTCGAGCTGCAAACGACCACGTCCGCGCTGCATGTGTCCAGTCACGTAATCCGCCATGAGCGTCGCGCCGGTCGCCTGCGCGATCCGCCACGCGAGCGCTTGCGACTGGCCAAGCACGGCGCGTCCTACGAGCAGGATCAGCACGTTCTTTTGCGTCCGTAGAACACGCGCGGCGTTCTGCACAGCGAACGGATCAATCGCGGGCGAGGCGGGCACGGTGAGTGCATCAGCAACGATGCCACCCTCATCCCACGACGTGTCGGACGGCAGGATGAGCGTTGCAATCTGCCCCGGCAATGTGCGCGCGGCTTGCACCGCATCGGCAGCATCGCGACCAACGTGCGCCGCGTGCGTACTCGTGCGCACCCACGCCGACACAGCGCGCGCGAGGCTGTCGGTGTCCGCCGTGAGCGGCGCATCCAGCGGCCGGTGGTACGTCGCCTGATCGCCTACGATGTTGACTATGCCGCTCTTGGCGCGGCGAGCGTTGTGCAGGTTCGCCAATCCGTTGGCGAGGCCCGGCCCACAATGCAACAACGTGGCTGCAGGCTTGCCCGCCATGCGGTAGAAGCCGTCGGCCATGCCGGTGACAACGTTCTCCTGCAAGCCAAGCACACAGCGCATGCCGACGCTCTGATCGAGTGCGGCGACGAAATGCATTTCGCTGGTGCCGGGGTTAGCGAAGCAAGTGTCGACACCGGATTTCAGCAGCGTTTCAACGAGACTTTTTGCGCCGTTCATGGGCGAAGTTCTAACGGGTTCGAACTGGGCGAGATCATGGGTCAACACACGAAGTTAGGTCGTCTGAAGTCTAGCCGTAGCGCTGCGTCGACGACTATTTTTTCGGTGATTCGCGCGACGAAATGGAGCCGACCATCGCCTGCTGCGCACGCACAAAATCCGCAAGCCGTTTGCCCGATTCATCACGGAAGGTTTCATCCGTGACTTGCAGCCGAATCACGCGATCAATGCGGAAGCTGCGAAAGTCGTCACGCGATTCGCACCACGCCGCCAACGTCCAGTGCTCGCCCCAGAAGTAGAGCGACAGAGGGCGCACCCTTCGTTCGCTAAGTTTTTTCTCGGCGTCGCCGTAGACGAAATGCACCTTCGCTTTGTCACGAATCGCGCCGCGCAACAGTTCGAATCGCTCACCGAGTTGTTTCGGAATATGGAACTGCGGCACGTAGGTGCGACTGGCTTCAAGCCACTGCCTGCGCTCGGGTGGCAGCGCGGTCGCAATCTTGGCGATGGCGGAAAGCGCGGCGGCACCGAGCTGCGGCGAACTCCACGCTTCGACCATGCGTGCGCCGAGCGTGAGCGCTTCGACCTCTTCTACATCGAACATGAGCGGCGGCAGCTCGAACCCGCCGCGCAGGCGATAGCCAACGCCAGCTTCGCCCTCGATGGGCGTGCCGGTGAGCGAGAGATCGCGGATGTCGCGGTACACGGTGCGCTCGCTCACTTGCAGCCATTTGGCGAGCTGCTGCGCCGTGGTCAAACGGCGACCGCGCAGAAACTGAACGATGCGAAATAGCCGGTCAGCGCGGCGCACTCACGCTCCGCGCCAGCGTTCTTTTACGCTCGTCCGTGAACGCCCACCAAACGGCGGCGGGCTCTCCGTTCATGAAACGCGTCACCGAAATGAACACATCGAGCACGCACGGATCATGACGAACCCGCGTGATCGCGCACAACGATTCGTACATCGCGTACGGATCGCGACCGCGCAACTGCTCCGGACGATCAATGCCGAGCAACTGTAAGTCGCCTGCCAGAGAGACGCCGATATTCGGCAAATCGGTGAGCCGCGCAACACGCTCGCGAACGACTTTGCTCGGGCTCACGTTCTATCGCATTGCCGCAGTATCGAACGCGGGATTCTCGATCACGCCGAGCCGATTGCCGAATGGGTCGACCACCGCCGCCACGCGGATGCCGCCGCCTACCTCGGTGACCGGATCGAGCGCCGTTGCGCTGAGCGCCAGCAGATGAGCGACCGCAGCGTCGGCGCTGGCCACGCCCCAGAGCGGCTGCGGCCCTTGCGTGCTTGCAACGCCGTCGGGGATGAGGCCAAGCTCAAAGCCGCCGACTGAAAATCCGACGTAAAACGGCTGATCAAAATACGGCTCGATGGCAAACGCCCGTGCGTACCAGCGTTTGGCTTCGACCAGATTGTTGACGGGATAAATTGCGGTGCTTAGGCCTAAGAACATGGCGCTCTCCTTCAAAATTAAATCGACGCGTATTGGCGGAAGTACGAATGCACTCAGTTGTCCGAAAACAAACCGATGCGATTGCCTTCGGTATCGCCGAAGTGCGCGAAGTGGCCCATGCCTGGTGGCAGCGCGGTTTTCGGCGTGATCACTGTGCCGCCATTGACCAGAACGCGTTCGATGTAGGGCGTCAGATCGTCGCCCGTATTCAGGTAGACAACCGCACCGTTGGCCGCTGGCACGTAGCCCGCCTGACTAACGACCGCGCCGTTGACCGAGGTCTCGCTACCGGGGAACACGCCGAGATCGCCGTCGATTTTTTCGCGGCGTAGCGTGACCTGAAAGACGGCTTCGTAAAACTTGACGGCGCGCTCAAAATTGCTCGCGGGGATTTCAAACCAGACTGCGTTGCCGATCATTTTCGTTTCCTTCGTGGTGGGTGATGACAGGAAGGATTTTTTGCGCCTGCTCCTGACAGCATTGTGTCAGTATGGATTGGAAACACCAAACTGGCGGCATGCTCGCCGAAGGCGGGCATCCAGAAACGTCTCGATACGGATAAGTTGGTACGGGCAACTGCGATTGCAAACTTTCTGGATTCCCGGCCCTTCAGAACGGCGGCCTATACTGCATTCATCGCAGGGCCGAGAATGACGCCGACTCGGTGAGTTGAGGCGACAGTCGACGCTACCTGAGCGTGATTCCGAAAATCCGCTCTGCGTTGCGGTGCGAGATTTTGTTGCCGACGTCACGCGGCAGTTGCGCTAGCCAGCGCTGGTAGTAATCCATGATCTCGCCGTACTGCGCCCAACGCTCTACGACCCAGCAGTCGGAACCGAGCAGGAAGCGATCTGGGTAGGCGGTGAACAGCGTGCGCCAAGCCTTCGATAGTTTGCCGCCGTCAGTGACGTCGTTGCGATACGAGAGTTCGCCCATCAAATCCGTGTGCAGTTTCATCACTGTTGCCACGCGCTCGGTGGACGTGTTGAAACCTGTATGCGCCCAGATGACTTTTGCTTTTGGGTTCAAGGTGAAGATGTACTCAATGGCGGCTTCGTCGCTGTGCGCGTGCAACCACAGGTCATTCTTCTGCGCGAAGGCGACGATCTGCGCGAACTCCTTCGATTTCGCTTCATCGCC
>JAYWAQ010000563.1:0-3773 GCA_043782305.1 Burkholderiales bacterium | reverse complement strand
TCCGGCGGCCCTTTGCTGTGAAATTCCATGGTACCTGCGGGCGAGCAGAAGCGCATGCGCGTCATGGCATTCACGATCACGCGCAGGCGATCCCAGCCGGTGAGGTCGTCGCGCCAACCTGCGGGGGCGCTGCCCCACATGTGGGCAAGGAATTCCCGATAATTTTCCGCCGTCAATGCGAGGTGAACTTCTGCCGACAAAGCCGCAGCTTCGGCAACTGTCCATTGCGGCAAGAGTCCCGCATGCACCATGGCGAATTCGCCTTCAACATGGAACAGCGACTGCTGCCGCAACCAGATCACGAGTTCATCACGATCCGGCGCATTCAGCACCGGCTCCAGTGTGTCTTCCGCGTTGCGCCTACCGTAGCCCCCGGCTTGCATCACCAGATGCAAATCATGATTGCCGAGTACTGTGACCGCGCGATCACCCAGACCTTTCACAAAACGCAGCACTTCCAGCGATTGCGGGCCGCGATTGACCAGATCGCCGACGAAGTAAACGTGATCGACGGCGGCATTAAATCGAATGAGTGCGAGCAACTCAGCGAGTTCGTCGTCGCAGCCCTGCACGTCACCGATCACGTAGCTGCTCATGATCGAAGCCTCACGTTTAGCCCGCGATCACAAACAAAAAACGCGCCCCGAGGCGCGTTGACTGGAAAGCTCTGCGGCATTACTTGGACTTCGCAACCTGATAGTCGACGGCAGCCTTCACTTCATCATCACTCAAGGCGACCTGCCCGCCTTTGGCTGGCATTGTTTTGAAGCCTTTGATCGCGTGCTCGTACAAAACGTTGACGCCTTGCGCGATGCGCGGTGCCCACAGCGCCTTGTCCCCCATCTTTGGCGCACCGGCAATGCCCGCGCCGTGACAGGCTACGCACGCACCATTAAACACTTCTTCGCCACCCTTTGGCTTCAGCGCAACCGTGGTCACCCCGGCTGCAACAGCCGTAACGGGCGGCGGCGCACCATCAAACTTGACCAGTTCGCCGACTGGCTTGATCCGCTGTTCTACCGATTGCCTGGCTTCAGTCGTATCGATGCGCTTGTGGCCCGTCACCAATTGTGCGCCAAGAACAGCGATTGCTACGGGGATGATCAGCGCGAGGGCGCAAACCACGATAAGTTGCTTTGGGGTGTTGATCAGATTGCCGTGTTCTTCGCTCATGGCTTAAGGCTTTGCGTATGACTTGAAATAACTTGAAGGGATGACATCGTTCACGAACTGCATGCCTGCGTCCGTCAACTCTCAATTATAGACGGGCAAATCGGCGGCATCGATAGCCGCCTATAATCCTCATGACGCGCCCGTAGCTCAGCTGGATAGAGTATTGGTTTCCGAAGCCAAGGGTCACTGGTTCGACTCCAGTCGGGCGCGCCATCTTCATCCCTCCTGCCAACGTTTTCCTCCTCTCTCTGCCTTGTCTTCCCCTTCCAGTTTGACGCCGCTTGAGCGGCGCGCGAGTGGCTGGCTCGCCAGCATCGTTGCTCTCCGCCTCTTTGGGTTATTCCTGATCCTTCCGGTGTTCGCGATTTATGGTCGTGAGCTTCCTGGCGGGGACGAGGCTTATCTCATCGGGCTCGCGATTTCGATTTATGGACTCACGCAAGGGATATTTCAGCTCCCTTTCGGCGCGGCGTCTGACCGTTTCGGCCGCAAGCCGGTGATCATCGCGGGCCTTTCGGTTTTGGTGCTTGGTAGTGTTATCGCCGCAATGTCGACGACGATTACTGGTGTGATCGTGGGACGAGCTTTGCAGGGAGCGGGCGCGGTTAGCGCCGCCGTTTCCGCTTTTATTGCGGACTCGACGCGCGAAGAGGTGCGCACTAAAGCGATGGCTCTGGTCGGCGGCATGGTCGGTATCACGTTCGCTATTTCGCTCATCGGCTCTCCGCCGCTTACAGCGTGGATTGGTTTGTCGGGGTTGTTCTGGGTGACCGCTGCGCTGTCGCTGTGCGGCATTGCGGTGGTGGCCTGGGTGGTGCCGCCCGCCCCACTTCAACCGCCGCCGCCTGAGAGCGTGCGACGCGGTGACGTCTTGTTCAACCCGCAGCTGTTGCGCCTGAATCTTGGCGTGTTCGTGCTTTTCATTTGTCAGACCGCGATTTTTGTGGTGGTGCCACGATTGCTGGTTGAGCAGGGACATTTGCTGCCACCGCGTCACTGGATCGTTTATGCGCCGGTGCTGGTGCTTTCGTTTGCGGTGATGATTCCCCCCATGCTGATTGCCGAGCGAAAAGGCAAGACGCGCGAGGTGTTTCTGGCTGCGGTCGCGCTGATGTTCGTAGCGATGCTCGCTGCACCATTTGCTTCTAGCGCTGCGCTCGCCGGTTTGGTGATTTTTTTGCTGCTGTTTTTCATCGCTTTGAACCTGCTGGAAGCGTTGCAGCCGTCGTTGGTGTCTCGCCTGGCCCCGCCGCATTTGAAGGGTTTCGCGATGGGCGTGTACAACACGACGCAAGCGTTTGGCTTGTTTCTGGGCGGCATTTTGGGCGGTACGCTCGCCAAGCGATTCGGCGACAGCGCCGTTTTCTATGTTTGCGCAGCGCTCACGGCGCTTTGGTTCATTGCTGCGTGGTCCATGAAGGCCCCAGTGAGCAGACACACGGCATAAGGCAGCGCGTTCAGCCCCGCGTGGAGCCGTTCTCAGTGGGCTTGTCGCCAGGCTGATCCGAGCGCGCGAGACGCTCGTGTTCTTCACGCTCCTGATTGACGATGGCGTTGATGAAGTCTTGCGCGCCGCCCATGTGCGCGAACGCTGCATACCCTCGTTCCAGAAACGCGTGCAAGCTCCCCACGCCGCCAATCTGCGCTGGGCCGCTCATCATTCGCAGCAATCGACGCAGCAGTGGCAAGCGCGAAAGCTTGTCGAGCGCGAGCCCAATTTCTTCCGTCAATTCAATTTGACGCAAGCGCAGATCAAATTGCCCCATCGCGCGATAGGCTGCTCGGTACGAAGCCTCCGTGATGATGAGCGTCTTGTTTGACGGCTGTGCGGTACGAAGCTGCTCCGCCATCAAGCCGTCCATGTATTCCGACAACGCGTCCATTTCAAGCGCTGCGGCCAGCGTGTGCAAAGCCTTGTCAGGCAAAAATTTCACCAGAATCTTGATCACCCGCTCGATGTCGGCATCGCGTTGCGTGAGGTCGGCTGCCGAATACAACTCGGTTAGGAAAAAAGTCGCTGCGGGGCCGTACTTTGTTGATTTCAGCAGTGCGGCATGCGTTGTGGCCAAGCGCGCTTGCTGCCACGTGCGCACCGCTAATCGGTCGGCTGCGGCAACCGATGAGCTTGCTGCCGACATGCGCTCGCTACGCGCCGCGGCAAAGTGCGAACGCAGCAACGATTCAACGGAAGTAGGTTTCGCCATGACTGAAGCGTAACCAGTTCCAGGACTTCGACAGAAAATTGAGCTCAGGAATCACACGCTGAGGTGTAGATAACTCGCTCTAACGAGTCTGCCTAGAATCGGCGCAGTTTGATGAATCAGGAGTATGCGATCCATGTGGTCACGACGCAGGGTAATCTTTGTAGGGGTAGCGGGAGCTCTCGCAGCTGGCGCAGCGCTGGTACTGCCGCGTCTCGGTTCATCAGGAACTGCTCCTTCGGGTGTGACCCTGGCGTCCGGGCACGGCGATATGTTGCGCGCTGTTACTCAGGCGCTGCTGGGATCGGCATTGCCGATTGATGCAGCTGCGCGTGATCGCGAACTGACCCGTGTGACGAACGCGGCTGGTGCTTTAATCACAAATCTGCCTCCGTCAAC
>JAYWAQ010000562.1:0-3787 GCA_043782305.1 Burkholderiales bacterium | reverse complement strand
GCGGTCAGGTCGGCGACAAGGGCGAACTCAGCAAATCGGGCGTTTGCCTGACGTTGTTCACGGTGGAAGACACGCTCAAAGTGCAGCCCGACGTGTTCGGTCATCACGGCAGCGTGCAAAACGGTGAACTGCGCGTCGGCGACACCGTTGCCGCGCAGGTCGATTTCAACGCCCGCGCCCGCACCATCCGCAACCACTCGGTCACGCACCTCATGCACAAGGCGCTGCGCGAAGTGCTCGGCTCGCACGTCGCGCAAAAAGGCTCGCTGGTTGACGCCGAAAAAACTCGCTTCGACTTCGCGCACAACGCGCCGATGACCGACGCGCAGATTCGCGAAGTGGAAGCCAAAGTCAACGCCGAAATCGTCACCAACACGGCGACGCACGCCGAAGTCATGCCGATTGAAAAGGCCAAAACCAGCGGCGCGACGATGCTGTTCGGCGAGAAGTATGGCGACGAAGTCCGCGTGCTCGAAATCGGCAGCAGCAAGGAATTCTGCGGCGGCACGCACGTAGCACGCACTGGCGACATCGGCTTCTTCAAGATCATCTCTGAAGGCGGCGTGGCAGCGGGCGTGCGCCGTGTAGAAGCGGTCACCGGTTTGAACGCGATGGCCTTCGTGCAGGCGCTGGACGCGCGCATGAGTGACGTCGCAGGCGCACTGAAAATTCCGCAAGTGGAAGTCACGACCAAAATCGCGCAGATTCAGGATCACGTCAAAGCGCTGGAGAAAGAACTTGCCGCGCTAAAGAGCAAGCTCGCCGCCGCAGCCGGTGGCGACCTCATGAGCAAGGTCGTCGAGAAAGACGGCGTGAAGTTTCTGTCCGCAGAAATCGAAGGCGCGGATGCAAAGGCGCTGCGTGAGATGGTCGATCAGTTGAAGAACAAACTGGGCTCGGGCGTGGTGCTGCTGGGCAGCAAATCGGCTGATGGCAAGGTTGCCTTGTGCGCTGGCGTGACTGCGGATTTGGTTGGTAAATTCAAGGCGGGTGAGATCGTTGGCAAAGCTGCGGCGATCGTCGGTGGCAAGGGCGGCGGGCGGCCCGATATGGCTATGGCGGGTGGGGTGGATGGGGCGAAGTTGGGGGAGGCTTTGGCTTCGCTCGGCACCTAATGCACAGTTAAATGTTCGGATTGAAGTTAAACGAGATCGCAGCTTGGTACGCTGCGATTATTGCAACTATTGTGTTCCTTTGGGACATCATAAGTGGCTGCGAACCGATGCAAGAATCCGTGTTTCTGTCGTGCCAAACATGATCCTTATCGACAACGGTTTGGCGCGAACAAAGCGTCCAGATGAAAAATCATCACCACACAGTATTTCTGTTGAAGTTGTCAACATCGGCGGCAAAAAGACGACGCTGACGCACATTACGATTTATTGCTACGCAAGTCTCTGGACGCGCGTTCGTAGAAAACCGCTTTGGCAGGGCGTCGTGCCCAATCCTGGTCCTGGAAAACTACCTTTCGAACTTGACGTCGGTGCGCGCTGGCTTGGGCTAATTGAGCAGGATGCAAGCATCGAATCTGGCGCGACTACCGGGCGACTTTATATCGGTGTCACTCACGCAACTTCACGCCGTCCCCACCTATCGTTGGTCTCTCTGAAGCGCAAGTAAATACTGACTTGCAAGTGATAATTGACCCATGCCAACGATCCTCCGCCTGCTGGGCTTTCGCTTTCACTTCTATTCCGATGAAGGCACTGAACCGCCGCACATTCATGTTGCGAAAGACGATAACGAAGTTAAGTTTTGGCTTGAACCGGTGGTTCTGGCGCGCAATCGTGGCATGTCGGCCAAGGATATTCGGGTTGTTGAACGTATGGTCATGGAGCACCTAGATTTTCTAAAGGAGCGGTACTATGAGTTTCATGGACGTTGAAACTGAATCTGTAGCCATTCGCGCGTGGGCAAGCGGTCGCCTTGTGTTCGTCGAGTTGACGGATGGTCGACAGGTTGCGTTTCCCGCCGACCGCTTCCGCATCTTGAGCGAAGCGACTGACGAACAGCTTAAGTCCGTTCAACTGCGTCTGAACGGCGCGGCGTTGCGATGGGAAGAGCTGGACGAAGACCTGACTGTGCAAGGCGTTGTTGCTGGCCACTTTCAGTTGCCATTGCGTGAGGCGGCGTAGTCACAGTGACAAGTTGCTTTACGTTAGCTTCACAGAGCGACTTGAGAGTACGATTCGAATTATCAGCGCTCGCGCTGCAACGCGGAAGGAACGAATTGCCTATGAGCAAAACTAAACCCGCGCCCGGTGTCGAAGAAATGCGTGCTGAATATCGGCTGGATTATTCGCAGGCCAAGCCTAATCGCTTTGCGTCGAAACTGGCTGACACATCGGTCGTTGTTTTGCAGCCCGATGTTGCCGCCGTGTTTCAGTCCTCAGACGCGGTCAATGATTTTTTGCGTTCGGCCATCGCTGCGACTGCCAAGCCGAAAGTCGCGATAACAGCGAAAGCGACGCGCAAAACGGCGTAAGCCATATCGTTCGATGGTGTCACGCACCAGAACTATGCCAACGTCATGAGATAAGTTATTCTTCAGTCGGGGGATTCAAACCTCGGCGCGGGGCGTCGGGCGATTGAGGGTTACATGAAGATTTTGTTTATGCAATCAACGCGTTTGCGGTCCTGGATGCGACCGCTGATTTGCGCTGCTGGGATCGCGCTGGGTGGTGCGGCCAACGCACAAATCGCCAACTGTCCGCTAGATATTTCCACTGCTTCGGGCGCGCCGAAATTCGCCGTCGACGGCATGCTACTGCTGCGCTATGCGGTGGGCTTGCGCGGCGCACCGCTCATCAACAAGGTCGCCTCGGCGTCGAACCTGTCCGGCATTGAGGCGACCATCAGCTCGAACCTGTCCAGGCTCGACATCGACGGCGACGGTGCGTTCACGGCGACCGACGCGTTGATCATCGCACGCTACCTGTCAGGGTTCACATCGAGCGCGTGGTTAAACGGCATCGTGTTTGCGCCGGGCGCGCAACGCAAGACGGTGGCGGCGATTGAGGGCTTCATGAACGCGGGCTGCCCGGCACCGGCGCTCGGCACCTTCGCGGCAAAAGACGCCGCGCGACTATTGCAGCAAGGCACCTGGGGCGCGTCGCTCACCGAGATCAATCGCGTGCAGGGAATCGGGGTAAACGCGTGGCTCAACGAGCAGTTCAATGTGCCCGCGACGTCGTACACGACCTACGCAGCGGGCCTGATCGCCGCCAACAAGACCGGCGCGAATGGCTGCACCGATAGCAACGGCTGCCCGTGGGCGGTGAACGTACCAGCGTTTTACAAGCAGGCGTTTGAGGGCAACGATCAACTGCGCCAGCGCATGGTCAATGCGCTGATGCAGATTCTCGTGGTGTCCATCGGCAACAACCGTTTGCTCGATGCGGGCACGGGTGTGCCGAACTACATGGACATGCTGGGCACGCATGCGTTTGGCAATTTCCGCACGCTGCTGCGCGACGTGACGCTGCACCCGGCGATGGGCATTTACCTCGACATGCTCGGTAGCGCGCAGGAGAGTCCGAACGAAAATTATGCGCGTGAGTTGTTGCAGCTTTTCTCAATTGGCACGGTGATGCTCAATGACAACGGCACGCCGAAAGGCGACGCCAACGGCAATCTGATTCCGACCTACACGGAAGATGTGGTGCAGGGATTTTCCAAGGCGTTTACCGGCTGGCATTTTGACGGTGCGGACAGCAATTTAAATGAGCCGTGGCGCTTCTACTGGCCGAACGAAACATGGACGACGGCGATGAAGCCGTGGTCGCAT
>JAYWAQ010000561.1:0-3792 GCA_043782305.1 Burkholderiales bacterium | reverse complement strand
CAACGGTACCGGCCCGACACAACCAGGCACGACACAGGCCATGAACGGCATCAACCCGCTGGACTTGCCTGGCCAGGCCGGTTGCAACTCGATTCCCGGAATGGCGGCGTACGATGAGGTACTTTGGGCGACGCCTTCGGCCAAGTGGGGCTGTGCTTGGGACACCGGCAAAGCGGCGGCGCTTCAGCAACCGGTCGAAAACGTGAATGGCATGCTGCGCGGCGTGTTCAAAGTGAACGACAGTTTGTCATTATTTGGTGAGTTCGTTGAGGCCAATGTCACCACCAAAAAGACATTCTCAAATAACCAGATTTCCAGCAGTAACACCACCACCAGCCCGCTCTACAAGCTGCTCTACCCGAGCACCGGCGCGGCTTACACGTCTGTGTTTAACAGCATCGTCGCTCTGTTCCCGACGATCGAGGAAAACCGGGGTCAGGGCATTGCGTTCCGCTGGCGTTGTGAGCCTTGCGGGCCGCGACAGATCGAGACTGAATCCAACACCTCGAGGATGTTGGTTGGCGGCGAGGGTAGCTTCGGGTCATGGGACTACAAGTTCGGGTTGTCGCAAGCCGCGAGCGATACTACTTCGACCTTGGGCGGTGGCTACTACTTCAACGACAAATTTGTTCCGCTACTGGCGACGGGGGTTTTGAACCCGTTCCTGAAGGCCGGGGAGTCACAAACTCCCGCAGCCCTGGCGGCACTCGCTGCGGCTTCAGCTACAGGGGTAAAACTCTACGGCGGCAAATACACCGTCAATCAGGCCGACGCATCAATCTCCGGCCCAGTGGCCAAACTGCCAGCGGGTGACGTCCTGCTTGCGGCAGGGTTTGATCTCCGAACGGAGAAGTATCGGTTCAACGGTAACGCAACTGATCTTGCTACACAAAGAAATATTTTCAACGCCCCGTTCGACACCATCAACGACTTAAACGGCGTTAAGCGCGATGTCAACGCCGTGTACACCGAAGTTCTGGTTCCGGTGCTCAAAACGCTGGAGGTGACGGGCGCAGTTCGCTATGACCGCTACAGTGGTTTTGGCGGCACGACCAATCCGAAAATCAGCATGCGTTTTGTGCCGGTGCAGGAATTTTTGATGCGAGCCTCGTACAACACTGGCTTCCGGGTACCTACGTTTAATCAGCAATTCTTCGGCATCACGCAATCAACGTATTCGGGCAAGGACCTAGTTGACCCGATCAAATGCCCTTCACTGGTCGTTAGTGCTGCGCCAGGATGCGCCTCGATCACTCCGGACACCATCTTTGGCGGCAAGCCGGAGTTGCAACCGGAAAAAGCCAAGCAGGGTACGTTCGGCGTCGTCATCGCACCGGCTCCGTGGTTTAGTGCAAATATCGACTACTGGGATATTCGTCGCACGGGCACCATTCAAGCCCTGCCTTTGAGCACCATCATTGCGAACGCTGCGCTGTTCCCGCAGAACTTCCTTCGCGATGCCGCTGGCAATATCACCATCATCGACACCCGCTGGGTGAACGCGGGCGACACGGTGACCAAAGGCATTGATATTGGTGCCAAAGCCAGTGGCGCGCTGGGCGTCGGCAAGTTTCTGGCGTCTATCGACGGCACGTATCTGATCGAGCGCAAGTCTCGCCTCGTTGCCAGCGCAGCCTTCGGCAACAACGAAGTCGGCACTTTCTCACGCAGCGGCGACATTCCTTTGCGCTGGAAGCACGTCGCCAACTTCACATATATGCAAGGCCCGTGGAGCGGTACGCTTTCGCATATCTATAGCGCGGGTTACACCGATGCGCAGCTGCCGGGTGTGGCCAATGGCTCGATCAAGCCGGTCAACTACAACCCGAATGTGAAAGCCTGGTCGACGTTTAATCTGAGTGGCACGTACTCGGGCGTCAAGAATCTAGCCGTCACGGTCGGCGTAAAGAACATTCTCAACACCGATCCTCCGTTCTCGGCCGCCTACGATTCCGACACCGGCGCTGGAAGCTCTTGGGAGCCACGCATTGCTGATCCGCGCGGCCGTTCATATTGGGCGAATCTGACGTATCAGTTCAAGTAAAAACCGGGCTCGCAGAGTGATCTGCGATTGAGTCTATTTCAGGGGGCATATGCCCCCTGAATCTTTTTTAACGCACGAAGTCCGGGCGCTGCCAGCATGAATCACGAGATTGATGGTTTGACACGGCGAAGCTTTAACACTCGGTTGGGGGGCTTGCTCGCGGCCTCTTTGGCCTTCTCATTTGCCTTCGCCGGAACCGCCACGACCCCGTCACCGCGTCCGCTGCGCCGTAAAACGTTAAAGCCCCCTGCGCTTAAACGCGGCGATCTGATCGCGCTATTTAACCCCAGCGGATTCGCGGACGATGCGCTCATTCAGCGCTCAACGTCGAACCTCGAAAGGCTCGGTTTTCGTGTGATGCAGTCTGCGCATATCCGGGCTTCGCGTGGCAACACGGCGGGCACGATTGGGCAGCGCCTGACCGATCTGCACGCGCTGTTTGAGAATCGTGAAGTGCGTGCCCTTTGGGCCGCGCGCGGCGGTTCGGGAACCGCGCAAATCCTGCCCTATATCGACTATGGTCTGGTCGCACGCAATCCGAAAATCGTCATTGGCTATTCCGATTTGACTTCGCTGTTGCTCGCGATTTACGCGAAGACCGGGCTTGTGACTTTTCATGGGCCCGTGGGTTCATCGGGCTTTACGCCATTCACTGTCGAGCATCTCGAAGCGGTGCTCGTGGAAGGGCGCGCGCCCTACGTGATGACCACGGCCGACGAACACGCGAAACGTGCGGTCACAGAGCCGAATTTTGGGCAGCGTGTGCTGCGCAGCGGCAGCGCTGAAGGCACGTTGATGGGAGGCAATCTCTCTGTTCTTTCGTCGCTGGTAGGCACACCCTACCTGCCCGTGGTGAAGCCATCGCTGCTGTTTCTGGAGGAGATCAGCGAGGCACCGTACCGCGTCGAACGCATGCTGACTCAGCTCGCGCAGAGCGGCGTGCTCGACAACGCGTCCGCTGCGATGCTCGGTGTGTTTGTCAAAGGCGACGTCCCTGCTGGCGAAGAATCGTTGACGTTGACACAAGCGCTCGATGACCATTTCTCCGCGCGGCCAATCCCCAGCGCGTACGGCCTTTCGTTCGGACATATCGCGTCGCAATGGGTACTGCCGATTGGTGTGCGCGCACGGTTCATTGCGGATACCAAATCGCTCACCTTGCTCGAATCAGCAGTCAGAAAACGCGACTAACCGCAAAAGCCGCACAGCGAAAAGTCCAATCCAGTGCACCAAGGCTCAAAAAAAATCAGCTATAGCTTTGGCTGACTGCCTGATCGACATCAAACCTCGTTAAGTCTTTAAGTGGCCTGCTGGATATCTTAGTTGGTTCTTGCGCGGCGCGCAGTCGTCGCTCTCGCCGAGCCCGTAAAGCCTTTGCTTTGCGCAAATATTTTGCCCAGTTCTGCGATCTCCTCTCGGCGAGCCGAAGTCTTTCGAAATGCCAGTGCAATCGTGCGCGACGGCCCGCGCGGCGTGAAGCGGCGCGCGTACAGACTTGAGCCGGACAGCACACCTCCGGCAATCGCAAGCTCGGGCAGCAGCGTGTGGCCGAGGCCGCTTTGCACCATGTGGGTGAGCGTGATCAGGCTGGTCGCTGCAAGTGAGCGGTTGGTCTGCGCGCTCTTGAGAGAGCAGGCAGCGATGGCGTGTTCGCGCAAACAGTGTCCATCTTCAAGCAGCAGCAGTTCGTCCGGATTGATCTTTTCAATCGGCAGTGGCGATTGCGCGGAGCCGAGTTTTGCATCGGC
>JAYWAQ010000560.1:0-3796 GCA_043782305.1 Burkholderiales bacterium | reverse complement strand
CGATCGGACAGTGGAGGGTACCGACGTTGGACCGCAATTGATCGACGTTCTGGCAGCACGAAAACGCAGCGCGCTCGCCGAAGTTGGGATAAACGTCGGGCGACCGGATCCTGTCAGTTGCCTGAACGGAAATCGATGGCTGTTTTCGCGGGTAACTTCCCACGCCGAAAAAGGGCATCGAGAAGGGTTACCCGTCAAGTGACCCGCGCTGAAAGGGGGCACCAGGGATGGGCAGAACCATCGAAACGCTTGTAAGTCCTTGTTTATCCTTACTTATTTGGACTTACTGGGACTCAATGGAACAGTGTATTGGTGGCGCTTCAGGGATTCGAACCCCGGACCTGTGGATTATGATTCCATCGCTCTAACCGACTGAGCTAAAGCGCCATTTCACTTGCGGCTTTTTTTGTTTTTCTAGTGAAGCTCCCTATTTTGGCGGAAGTGGCGCGCGTTGTCAAAAATGGGCGCGCATTGATGTTTCGAGGCCACCGACTT
This sequence comes from Burkholderiales bacterium, assembly GCA_043782305.1. GTDB lineage: Bacteria > Pseudomonadota > Gammaproteobacteria > Burkholderiales > Casimicrobiaceae > Casimicrobium. The sequence continues at coordinate 3,301 of JAYWAQ010000560.1, read as the reverse complement.
TTTGTTCAGCTTTTTGCTGAAACTCCGATTTCAAAGGGGCGATAGGTCTATTTGTTGCCTTATCGACTATCGCTCTTTTAGCGCTTCAGCCTCGCAGCAATGTCGCTTTCAGCGAATAGTTGTCTACGATTGAACGGCTGCGAACTTCGCGCGAATCGTCTCGATCCGCTGCCGGTTGACATCGAAATCCCGCTTGCCCAGTCGCGATGCCGAGCGAACGTGAATCACGTTAGCGGAGGCGTCCACGCGAGCCTCAAAGTCATCGGTGTAGCGCATCGTTTTGCTTTTGAATTCGGCGCACAGATAGGCATCCTCGATTGTGACGAGCGTCGCACCTTCCATCGCCTTCACAATGGCGGTGAGCTTCGTCATTGCGGACTTCGCGTCGCCCGTAAACGCGATGGGGGCGATGTACGCAGGATGCGTCGTCGCGACGCTATCGCTGACCACGCTGTTAGGCGTCTGTTTGGGGCCGCTGAGCTTGCCGTCCTTGAGTCCGAGGGTCGAAGGGCGACCGCCGTACCACATGGAATCTTCGCGTTTGGTCAGGTTGACGACAACGACCCACAGCAGAAAAGCAGCGATGATGAACAGGAAAGCGAGGGCAAGGACTCGGATGACGAGCATGTTGGGCTCCTTTATTTGTTGCGGTTTGGCTATGTGCGAGCAGCGATCAGACGCTGCGCAAATTCGATAAAACCCGCGCCGCATTCGGCGTCGGTCACGTAGGCGGGTGGCGTGGGGATTTTGTCGAGACTGCCGCGCACGTTGGCGACGCCCACCGAGACAGGGATCGAGGCAAATAGCGATGCGTCATTCGGCGAGTCCCCAATGAACGCAGAGCGAGCATGCAGTGTTGAAGGATCCATCGTGAATGCAGCTTGCATGAGTGGGTAGACGCCGTCGGCCTTTTGATTTTCGGGTTTGTAGGCGTGAATGTGGATGCTGCTGACTGCGGTTTGATAGCCTTCGCCGCGCATCCATGCGGCGATTTGGCTGACGACTTCGGGGCTTACGTCTTGAGACTGTTCGGCATAGTCAATGGCCAAATCGGTGAGGCGATACAGCTGGTCCGCACTCACACGGACTTGCGGGTATTTCGCTGCGATGGCGTCACCCAGAGCGCGCAATTTTTCGATGTAACCTGCGCCGCGATGTTCATTGTGGATGACTTGTTGCACGGCGATGCCTGCGGCGTTTTTCCATGCGATGACGCCGCCGTTTTCAGTCACGCAGGCTTTGATCGGCCACGTTGAAAGCATGACATTACCCCAGCCGGAAGGGCGTCCGGTCACGGGGACGGCGGTGATGCCCGCATCGCGCAATGCGAACAATGTCGCGTAGGTTTCGGCGTGCATGAGGCCGTGTGTCGTGAAGGTTTCATCTACGTCGAAAAGCAGGTAGTCGATACCTGTCAGCGCCGCGTTGGGGAGCGCGGAGAGAGGTTGCATAACGCGACTCATTGGCGACGCATTGTTACGGCCTCAAGGCCTTTTCAATGGCGGCGTGGATACGCGGCAACGCGGCAGGCGAAGCCAGCAAATTGGTCTTGGTACGTCGCTGCAACATTGCCTGCGCGGACTGCGCCCATTCGTGATCGCGCAGGTAGGGAATTTCCGCTTCGCTGAAGGTTTCGTCGAAGATTTCGCCCATGTCAGCCGTGGCGAGTTGATCGGCACTAATGCCGTAGCGATTGACCAGCCGATGCGCGTAACCCGCGCTGATACCGCGTGTCTGAATGTCGTCGCATAGCGCTACGAGAGAATTGGTCGTCGCGCCCGCCTGCAATGGCGTGTCGGTCCAGGATGCGTTTCTTGCGTTCGGGAAGAACGGCAGTAATTTTTCTATCGCGTGTTCGGCGAGTTTGCGGTAGGTCGTGATTTTCCCGCCGTAGATATTTAGGAGCGGGGCACCACCTGCGCTAGCCCCCGAGTCCGCGTAGTGGTCCAGTTTTAACGTGTAGTCGCGCGTAATCGCCGACGGATCGTCGCCACCGTCGTCGTACAGCGGGCGAACACCGGCGTAGGTCGAGACGATGTCTTCGCGCGTGAGTGGCTTCGCTAGATAGGTATTCGCGAGGTCCAGCAGATACTGCGTTTCATCATCGGTGATTTGCGGTGTAGCGAAATCCGTGACCGGCACGTCGGTCGTTCCGATCAGCGAAAAGCGCTCGAAATACGGGATGACGAACACGATGCGTCCATCCTTGTTTTGCAGAATGTAGGCGTGTGCTTCGTCGTGAACGCGCGGCACGATGATGTGCGAACCCTTGATGTGTTTGACGGTTTCTTTGGTAGCGGGCGTGTCGATGTGTGCGAGCAAATCCTTGACCCACGGGCCGGCGGCGTTGACGATGGCGCGCGCTTGGACGGTCTGCTCGCTGGCAGTCTTTCCGTCCTTTATGGTCGCGTGCCAGATGCCCCCGACCCGCTTCGCACCAACGAATGCGGTGCCAACGCGAATATCCGCACCGCGCGAGCGCGCGTCTTTCGCGTTCTCGACGACAAGCCGTGCATCATTCACCTGCGCATCGGAATAGACGAAACCTTCGCCGAATTGCGGCTTCAGGCCTGCGCCCCAGTTCGATGACTTGCTCGCTCCAAGTTTGGCGGCAAACGACTTTGGCAGCGTCTGCTTTTGTCCGCTCCAGCCACCGAGATGGTCATACAGAAACAGGCCCGCACGCAGCATCCACTTGGGCCGCAAATGAGGCTCGTGCGGCAACACAAATTGCAGCGGCTTGATCAGATGCGGCGCAACGCGAAGGAGCACTTCGCGCTCGGCCAGCGCTTCGCCGACCAAGCGGAATTCGTAATGTTCGAGATAGCGCAGCCCGCCATGAATCAGTTTCGACGACCACTGCGACGTGTGAGCAGCGAGATCGTCTTTTTCAACCAGCAAAACGGACAGCCCGCGCCCCGCTGCATCACGCGCGATCCCGGCGCCGTTAATGCCGCCACCGACTACGAGGAGATCAACGGTCTGCGCGGGAGGTTCTGAGTGCTGCATGGCTCAATGGTAGCGAACCCCACATTCCTGCTGGCCGCGAACCGCCCTATTTCTAGTGAGTAGCGCTGGTCAAGCCCTCACACACAGCACGCGTCACGTCGACCGTTCGAGCGGTGCCACCCAGGTCGCCCGTATGCAGCGCGGGGTTTGCGGTGACGCGTTCGATCACGGCCATCAATTGCGAGGCTGCTGCGAATTCGCCCAGATGTTCAAGCAGCATGACCACTGACCAGAACGTACCCACCGGATTGTCGAGTCCCTTACCCATGATATCAAAGGCGGAGCCGTGGAT